>JAEOSG010000084.1 GCA_016840485.1 Candidatus Baldrarchaeota archaeon | reverse complement strand
CTACGTCTTCTGCTGTTACTATTCTTCCATCTATTTCCCTTACTTCCACAAGTACTCGCGGCCCTGAAATAATGCTTCCATATTTATGTGCAATATCTAATATTCGTTGCTCCAATACCTGATAAAATCGTTTATTAGCAGTTCGTCGCTGCAATATTTTCTCAAAAAACCCCATCTTCTTCGCATCTCTCCTGCTGCTGTCGTTATCTCTTGATAAGCGCTGTGTATTAACTTGAATGTTAGTCAAAGTCGTAGGATTTTCGTTTTTTATTTTGCGTTCTTCTCTTATCATAGTTGGTAGCTTCTGTCTTCTCTGTTGAAAACTTAATTTGTTTTTCCAAAGGAATATGGGATAGTATGTCCAGCGATAATATGAAGATCTAGGCTGTCTTATTATCCTTTGCCACCATAATGCCCATGGTTGTATGATTCTTCGATATCCTCTTCTCCGCATGTTTATCCTTCCATTTTTGTGTTTATGCACAAAAATATAAAATTACTATCCTATTTATACGTAGTGCTTAATTTTGCATTTGTATTATATAATTAGAAAAAACATGATTTAAAAAACAAAAGTGATTTTCAGTTCTCTGTCTTAATTATCTAAATTTTAAAACGAATAAGTTAAAACACGTCTCTCTACAACAAGTTTATTATTTATATCCGCGAGAACTGGACTGTATTAACCCCGAGATCATCACAGTAGCATATTCATCCATAAGCAATCTAGAAAGATACGTAAAATATAAGTGAAGCTAAACAAGTAATGCTTGACTATGCCAATATTTAGATGGAGAAGTAGATTAAAGCTTGAGCTATTAGGGCTTACTTATTTGCAAGGCTTCTGATCGTTACGACTTCTTTTTTTCTTGTCTTTTCATTTTCTAAGATTATGGCCCTATCTGTACATGCGTAACATGGATCTATACTCATTACTATTGATGGTATGTCCGCAACTGTATATCCCTTGAGCATGAATGGTAGAGCTGCATTGTTTCTATAACTTGGAGTTCTAATCCTCACAGTATTTGGAATATGTGGATTCTCTTTGCTACTTTTCAAATAGTAGAAAAGTTCCCCTCTAGGCGCTTCCACTTTTCCAAATCCTTCCTTGTCAGGTTCAGGTTCACTTACTTCTGCCTGTATTGGCCCACCAACCTTCCTTAAAGCGTCAATGCATTGAAGACATATCTCATAGGCCTGTAGTAATTCGTAGACTCTAACCATAAATCTTGCATAACAGTCCCCGCCAGGATATGTAACAATGTCCCAAGATATCCAGTCCATGTCATAGGCAGCATAAGGGTCGTCTTTTCTAACATCGATTTTGAACTCCGATCCTCGAGCAGTTGGCCCTACAAGTCCTAAGTCTCTGGCATCTTTTCTCGTTACAATTCCTACATCCTTTAGACGCTTTTTAGCAACTGGGTGATCAGCTATTGAAGAAGCTATTTCAAATCCTTCTGGAATGGTCTTTTTAAGTAGTTTCTCTGCTTTATCAAGTTTTTCATCGTCAACGTCCCACCTTACACCGCCTATTAAAACCATTCCATAATTAACCCTATTCCCACAAATCGTCTCAACTATGTCCAAGACGTTTTCTCTTAACCTCCAGAGGTGGTGAAACCCTGTCGGAAATCCTATAACGTCGGACCATAAACCTAAGATGAGAAGATGACTATGTAGCCTGTTAAGTTCGGCAATCAAGGTTCTAATTAAACGTGCTCTGTCAGGTATATCCATTTCAAAAAGGTTTTCTACTGTCGTGGCGTATGCTACTTGATGAGCAGCTGAACAAATTCCACATACTCTCTCAACAAGATAGAGGTTTCTCCAATAATTTCTTGACTCGGCTAACTGCATAATTCCACGATGATTTAACCCAGGTTTAATGTCAACGTCCAATATGATTTCATCCTCGACCTTACATCTAAAGAATATGCTTTCAACTAGCATGGGATGATAAGGGCCTATTGGTATAATCGAACCTGCTGAACTGGATGGTTTCACGGGAATAGAAGTTAAAATTTTTTCATTTTCTTTCTTAACGATAGATTCTACTTCCTCTGGCCATTCATACGGCAAAAATAGATGCCTAGGATCTGGATGCCCTACAAATTTGATGCCTAAGAGTTCTGCCATCTCCCTTTCTGCCCAAGAAGCTTCAAAAGTAATTGGTGTTATGCTGTCAATTTTAGGGTCTTCACGAGACACTAAAGCTTTGAAAACTATGTGATATCTAGGCTCTATGTGTTCAAAGGAATAATGATATGCTACTTCAAATCCATCTACGCCGAGATCGCTAACAGTTACATGAACCAGCCTTGCATCCCACTTATCTTTCATATATTTTGCAAGATTGATCACAATGTTCTTATCTATTAGTATGAAATGTTTTTTTCCTCTGATAATGTAATCTCCGATATATGCTGATCCTAAGAAGCTTTTAACGTCTTTCACAACATCTTTCATAGTTACGCTTTGACTTTGCATTATGCTTCCTCCTCTATTTTCTCAACCACATTATCTGCAGGTATTCTATGCAAATACATTCCAAAATCATCAGGATCTATGCCTAAAGCTAAGGCTAAAAGCTCAAAGTAGTTTAAAATCGGAATATTAAAGTTAATATTTCTACTTCGAAGATCTAACTGTCCCTTCTCCAACCTGTCATAACACGCAGGACAGAAAGTAACAACACAATCCACATTTACCGACTGTATGCTTTCCAATTTTCTCTTAGTTCTCTCCATAAGGGAAAATTCAGGATCAACATACAGCGCGGGAACACCGCAACATAAACGAATTAACGGATATTCAATAATCTGTGCACCCAACGCTTTAACTAACGCTTCAAACTTCTCAACAAGCCTCTTCTCTTCATCACGATATAATCTACAACCAGGCTGCAAAGCCACTCTCAAATTCTTAAGAGGTTTTACAACAGCCTTAGAAATAGTATCCAAACCTATTTCATCATGTAAAACTTCTATAGCGTGAAGCACTTCCACCGTACCTTTAAATTCCCTGCCAATTGTCTGCAAATCACGATTAACCTTGTCTTTAAGCTCCTTATCATTCTTCAAGCTTTCATTAACCTTGTTAAGCGTATCAAAACAACCATTACAAATAGTCATAATGTTTGCATTCAATTTCTCTGCTATTGAAATGTTTCTGGCTGCAATGTGAATCCACAAGTTCTCGTCAAATTGTCTACTAATTTCAGGATCTGAGCAACAAGTTGCTCCTTCCATATCAATCAGTTCTACACTTAACTTCTCAAATGATTTTCTTGCCGCAGCTTCCACATGAAATTGACTGGCAGGTATGGTACAGCCAAGGAAAAACGCAAATCTTTTCTCCATCCCTTTTCACCAACTTAAACTAGTTTTTTCTTTTTCTCTAAACCAATTAACTTAGATATTTCTTCAAGTTCTTTTATAGCTTCCTTGAATTTCCAAGCTGTGGGTGGAACAGATTCTAATCCTATTTCCTCTCGTTCATCAGCAGTGAAATCTGAAAACTGCGGTAAATGAGCGCTAGTTAAAAGTGCTCTAATGGCTCCAGCATAGGTTTCAGGAAATTTTCTTAAAGGTTTACGTAAAGGATAGAGATCTCTATTTTCCTCCAATGACCTCCACCCCATACAGTTCTTTTAACATTTTTCTTGCTTCTTCTCTCGTAACAAGCTGCAACGCTCCAGTAGTACAATACTTTACGCATTTCGGATCTATGGTGCCGGTTTCTTTATCGTAGCAGAGATCACATTTCCATGAAACCTTAGTTTCAAAGTCAAAGCGTGGATTGGATAGCGGACAAGCGTAATTGCAAGATCGGCATCCGATGCATTTAAGATTATCAATAAACACCCAACCGGTTTCTTTGTCCTTTGTTATTGCATCCACCGGACATGCAGCTGCGCAAACAGGTTCTTCGCAATGGGAACATCTAATGGACTCAAAAACCCCAGGGTTATCAGGATCTTCCACAACTTGGTTACGGGATTTATCGTAACTCAAAACACCAAAATGGTGAAAAGAGCAAACTATCATGCAAACAGTACACCCAGAACACTTATTCCTATTGTGAACAATTACATAGGGACCTTTTTCCTTAACAAGCTTTAAAATGCTCATCTCATTTTCCTCCTAATCTTTTGCTAAAGCCTTTTGTATGCATTGAGCAATACCCACAATTATTGCCTCAGGTTTAGGTGGACAACCGGGAACATAAACATCTACGGGTATAATTTTGTCTACGGGACCACCAAAAGTGTAGGTAGGGTTATCATCGTCCCTTAGAAAGACTCCTCCAGTTGTTGCGCAAGCACCCACAGCAACAACTCCTTTTGGTTCCGTCATTTGATTGTATATTCTCTTAATTACGGGTACCATTGCTTTAGGAACTATACCCGTTACAACCATGATATCTGCGTATCTTGGATTGTTAGTTAATACGATTCCGATTCTTTCTACATCGTATCTAGGGGTTAATGCTGCTGCTACTTCAATATCACATCCATTACATCCACCGCAATGTGCATGAAACAGCCAAGGACTTCGAGTTCTAGCCCACTTCTTCCAACCCAACGTGTATTCCTCCTAAATATACTTTCTAGTATGCAAATTCAATCTTATAGCAAGCTTTTTCCTACAATCAGGACAATAATGTGAAGCAACTTCCACATCACGCAGAATTTGCTCCTTTAAAGCAGAATCTTCAATTTTCTCCTTAATTCTATCAATAATTGCTCCAACCTGCTTATCCGGCATGAAATAGGTACCACAATTCTCACATTTTCTCAGATCAAGAGAAATTGTTGAAACAGCTGAATCAACTTGATCGGTTACCATGTTCCAGTTCTGAGAAAGCTTGATCGCCTCTTCTTGCGGACATATTAATTGACATCTTCCACAGTAAATACACCTACCAAGATACACCGTTAAAGTTCTCTTGCCATCATCATCCACATATTTAATTGCCCCAGCAGAACACTGCATACTACATGCTGCGCAACCCACACATTTTTCCTCATCATATTCAGGTTGTCCTCGAAACATCGGCGCAACAAAAGCAGGCGGGCCAAAGGGAAAGTCAACTGTTACACATTTTCCAAGTCCAGATAGTGAGGTTTTCAAGAGTTTACGTATTGCCCCAACCCTTTTTTCCTTCATTTTAATCAACTACCCAATAATTTGTGCAAATGGAATATCAAACCAAGGCATGTAAAGTAGGTATGCCCAAATTATAGATAAAATCGAGAACACAAGAGGATATTTTATGAACCAAGCAAAAGCATCACCAGGTCTATATCTAGGCATGAGAACGGCAATTAACGCCCATATAAAAACTATGATAGCTGTTAGCACCAAGAAGTAAATCACTGTTAACCATGTGAAGTTTGTTATCGCTCCCCCGAGTAAAAAGTCTATTATTACTGTAGAAATCAAGAAAAATTTAATGTATCCTTCAATTTTGAATAATCCAAGAAGCCAACCGCTATACTCGGCGAGAGGACCGTAGACAATTTCATGTTCTGCCTCAACTATGTCAAAAGGCTTCACATGTATTTTCCCCAGTACAGAGAGAAACAACGCAATTGCAGCAAACGGATTAAGAAACAAAAACCAAGCAGGAAGGTCTATACCAAAAACATTCAGTCTATGTGTCGTTTGATAATCCACTATTCCCTGTACACTTAAAACCGCATGTTTGACATGTCCAGTCATTAAAGCGATACTTAACAAACTTAATATAAAGGGGACTTCGTATGCAAGCAACAGCAAAATTTCTCTTTTACTTCCAACAACTCCATAAGGGGAACCACTAGAGGCTCCAGCAATAACATAAGCGACCGGAGGGCCGTATAATAGGTAAATCAAGAGTAATACACCAATTTCGTGGTTTGAGAGAGGTGAAAATCCGGCAACTGGAACAAACCAGAAAGTAGCTATGGTACATGCTAAGGCTAGGAACGGCGCAAAAAAGAAAAGCTTCTTTTTAGCTGTCCCTGGTACTTTTGGTTTTTTGCTTAAAAGCTTCAGAACGTCAGCAAATACCTGATACCATCGCGCAGGGAAATAAGGGCCTCTTCTCATCTGCATTCTAGCATATAACTTTCTGAATTCGTAGAAAAATATGCAACCGAGTGCGAACGCAACTATGGGTATTAATACAAATTCTAATATGGTCCAAACGAACGTCATATTTCTTCTCTCCCTCTCTTGGTGTTAAATTTGCATAATCATTTACTTCCTTTTTCTTTCTTTTTTCTTGGGCTTAATAACTCTTCATCACTTATATATGGCGGGGCAGCATAACCTCCGGTAAAAATATCTTCTGCACGGACTTTTTTAGGGAAGAGAGATGGAATAGCTAAGTATGAAGCTACAGCAACGATCGAAACAATTAAGACTTCGATGAAAATCTCCTCGTAAAGGAAAAATCCACCATAGTAAGCCCTACATAAAAATACCCCGATTAAACCAATAATAAGCAATATTAACGTAGCGGTAAGGAGAACTTTTCCAATTTTCTTGGATTTAGATGAAGTTACGTTTTCCGTCATTTGAAGGTCACCAACATTTAACCCCTAATCCACCATGACTGTCCTCAATAAAACAGAAATTCCTATATAAATTTTTTAATCCAGAGAGACAGCTGCATGGAAACTATATTTACTGATTAATAGACTTTTATTGAAGTTTGTAAAAAATTGTGTGCAACTAATTTCGATAGTGTAAATTATTTAAAAAATTGCAAAAATAGCTAACATTATGCATAAAATTTTGCAAAATGAATAGATTGCGTAGTTGAAATGCGCCGCTGAGAAATTTTGGACACGTTTAAAAGTTATGGTTCTTAAAAATAAATATTTGAAGTTTAGTATAAAAATTAAGATATTTTTTCTCCGTATTTTTCATGATAAGTTATTTCTTTTAGTGGTTTTCTTGACGGAGGGTTGGGGGTCTTTTTAGGGTATCCTAACGGTATAACTGTAAGCAAATGAAGTTCTTTAGGTATATTCAGCAGTTCTTTTACTTTATCTCTATCCATAGTCCCTATCCAACATGTTCCAAGCCCTAGCTCCCAAGCCGCAAGCATCAAATTTTGAACTGCGCATGATCCATCAATTACATGTGCGTAAGATTTTCGGGGATCAGTAACAACAGCAATTACCACGGGAGCATCGGCTATAAACCAACCAAACTTAGCAAGCTTAGCCAACTTTTTCTTAGTTTCCTGATCCCTTATAACAATGAATTCCCATGGCTGACTATTCTTACTACTAGGAGCCCAACGAGCAGCATCCAAAACCTCCATTACCAACTCACCAGGTACATCTTTTTCCAGAAATTCCCTTACTGACCTTCTCTCCCTAATAACTTTGATAACGGACATGATTCAACCTCCATTACGAACAAACAGTTTTTAAATAATTTTTAAATGGTTTCTTTTTCTATATTTATCGGCCAATATATTAATTTCGGAAAATTGCTTCAAATAAGAGTCGCATCTGGGACTTCAGTATGGTGGATGTGGTTCTTATTAATCCACTAGATATTCATTCAAAGTTTGCTTTGCTTTCGGTTTTCCTGGCGAAACAAGAGAAACTATAAAGGTCACCATAAAATTTGCTAAGGAGATAGACCCGGACTATGCGGTATTTTCATTAGCAACACCCTACCCTGGAACCAGATTTTACGAATTTTCAAAAAACTCGGTTTAATTAAGGTAAAGAACTGGATACATTATAACCTAATTACACCAATAATAGAAACAGTAGACTTAACTTTGGCAGAGTTAAAACAACTACAAATACAAGCATTCAAGGAGTTCTATCTGCGCCCCAAGTGGATTGCAAAACAACTCGTGAGAGAAGGACGTAAATTCTTAAATGTACTAAAACAAATACTACGAGTCCTTATTAAAAGCAAGTTAAAAGGAATAATAGGTTTCCATCCACGGCTGTAAACCCTTGTAAAAAACATTAATTCCGTTGATAACACACGTGGCTCTAAATTGTACTGTAATCACAATTGGCTGCACAAGAAACAGCGTATTTCGATTAATTATCCTACAAATCAAATACGTCGTTAACTCGCTAAAGTAAGCGTAGCTGCTCTTTACTCCCAATCTTTGTTTCATTTTTCTATGCTATTTTTAATAGGTTTTTAGGTGATGGATATATCAATTTCTTATAAAACCTAAATATTTAAAACTTAATTACAAAAAGGATAAGTAATTCTAAAGCGGTCACCAACAATTAAGAGGTTCATGCGATGAGAGAAATGTTCCTAGAGAAGTTGAAAAAAGCCGAATTAGGGCTAACATTTGATGACGTTTTAATTAAACCAAACTATTCAGAAGTACACCCCGCAAAAGTCGACACAACAACTAAAGTGAGCAAAAACATAAAACTAGATATCCCCCTCGTTAGTTCTCCGATGGATACAGTTACAGAAGCTGAGATGGCAATAGCACTTGCAAAACACGGCGGAATAGGAATAATTCACAGAAATCTAAGCATCAAAGAAGAAGCAAAAGAAGTAGAAAAAGTAAAGGAAAAAGGATTAAAAGTTGGCGCCGCCGTTGGAGTTTTCGACCAAAAAAGAGTAGAAGCACTAGTAAACGCGGGAGCAGACTTAATAGTAATAGATACAGCTCACGGCCACAGCAAAGATGTTATTGAAAGCTTAAAAATATACAAGAAAATGTACGACGTAGATATAATGGCTGGAAACATAGCTACCAAAGAAGGGGCAATAGCATTAATTGAGAATGGCGCTGACAGCCTAAGAGTTGGAATAGGCCCTGGTTCTGCATGTCTCACAAGAAAGGTAAGTGGAGTTGGCGTTCCACAACTTTACGCAGTAGCATCCGTCGCAGATGTTGCAAACGAATACGATGTTCCTGTTGTGGCAGATGGTGGAATAAAAACCTCTGGAGACGTCGTTAAAGCTATAGTTGCAGGCGCGGACTGCGTAATGATAGGAAATTTGTTCGCTGGAACAGACGAGTCCCCAGGAGAAATAATTATAGAGAAGGGGAAAAAATTCAAGAAATATAGAGGCATGGGAAGCGAAGAGGTTGTAAAAAGGCTTGACAGATATTCAAAACTGGTTCCAGAGGGTATAGTAGGATTAGTCCCATATAAGGGAACAGTTGAAGATGTTATACGGAAGTTAGTTGGGGGATTAAAAACTGGAATGGGTTATGTTGGAGCAGGAAACATTAAAGAACTGAAGTTAAAAGGAAGATTTATTAGAGTTACTTCTTTGGGAGAAAGAGAAAATAGGCCTAGAAACATCTTTATAGAGAAAGAATTTCTATAATTTCAAATTAATCACAAGAACCTATGATAGTTAGTTCCTATGTATAGACTAGAAGTTCCTCCTTTTCAACCCTTTTCCTCTTCTTTTTAGAATTTTCCCAATCATTGTATACCTTAATTAACGATTCTACGTAATCTTTAAGTTTTTTAGCCCTATCCTCATCTTTCAAAGTCTCCTTTAGCTTTTGTTCAAGGTCCTGACACATATTTGCAGATCCAACTAAACCATACATGTTTACTAGATTTCTGAAAATGAAGTCTTTAATCGCCTCATTGTTTGCTTTTTCAGCTAATTTTAGCCGTTCCAAAAGCCATTCAACAACTTGGATACTCATAATATCACCATAAATAACCTCCAACTTAATACACTATTATGCTCGATAAGTTATTTAAATTTAATATTCCGATAAAATCGGTTAGCTTAAGTTTAAATAACCAAAAATAAAATAGAAAAACAAAACGTGTAAAATAAAAGAAACTATATTTAAAATATTAGTCTGCAAGTATTCTCTCGATTTCTTCTTCAGCGAGTTCGTCGTTCGTCGGAATGCCAGTAACTCTTCTTGCTCTTTCTGTTAAGGATGCTAAGTCTTTTCTGTCTAGTAGTTCAAGCTTCCATTTTCTGGCTCCAGCCATTAGTTGCTGAAGTCCTGTGCCAATTCTGTCTACGAAGTATGAGTATAATCCAATTGCACCCGGAGGTAGTTTCTTCCAGTCGTCACCAAATCTCTTCTTAAGTTCTGGAATAACTGCGAAGAACTTCTCAGGACTGTCACCGTACAGTTTTGCGAATGTGCTTGGTAACTTTCCTTCTTTAGCGAGTTCAACGAAGTATGTTGCTTTCATTACTGCTGTTATAGGTGCCCTTGCCATTGAAATGGCTTTCACGTAAGGACCGTCACCAAAGTTGCTCATTGCGATTGCTTTGAATATTTGTGTTTCATTTATGAATCCGCCTGCCATAGCTATGTCGGGTATGTGTTTGCCCTTCTTCTTTAAGATTTCAAGACACTTTAATACTTGAGCTTCTAGGTAAACTGTTGGTGTTGCACATTCATCCATCATTGGTACTGGGCTCATACCAGTTCCACCGCCAGCACCATCAAAGGTTACTACGTCTATTTTTGCCTCTGAAGCAACCTTCAAGGTCCATGCAACTACTTCAGGCCTGTATGCACCAGTCTTTAAGAATACTTTCTTTGCCCCTGTTCTCTTAACCAATCAACATCTTCAACGAAGTCTTTTAGAGTGGGCATACCAACTCTGCTGTGTCTTTCGAAAGACTTAATTATACCATCTTTGAATGCCTCTTGTACCACGGGGTCTTCTGAGTCTGGAATTACGATATATCCACGCTTCTTAAGCATAATTGCTTTGTTTAAGTCGCTAATTCTAACTTCTCCACCGATAGCTTTAGCGCCTTGTCCCCATTTTCTTTCGATTACATTAACTTCCAGTTTGGAAATTACGTAAACATCTACGCCGAGTCTTTGGTCTTCAACGCCTGTTTGAACTACAATGTCACCGTGTTTTTCCATCCCACCATTCCTTGTATATCTTTACTCTATATTCCATGTCCTTTGAGTACGTTACCTTTCCGTTGGTGATTTTTGCTTCTGGATCCATACCACAAACATTTTCTCCAATTGTCTGAATTGTTCCCGAAATTGCCGCGCCTATTGCTAATCCATCCCAATTATTTTTCGCTACGTAAGTTGAACCTAAGGCTGCAATAAGCATGGGTACTTTGAGTGATATTCCTCCAAGGTTTGTTTCAATATTAACGTTGGGGAATATTGCAACATCAGAGTCAGCTTCAATACCTTTTGCTCCCCTATTTTCAACCATTATTTGTAAGTGAGACCAGTCTAGACCAAAATCTTTGTTTGCTGCAGCTGTACTTTCACCAAAATATTCTGGGGATGGGTAGAGAACTTCTCTTCCCCTAAAAGCAGATTTTGAGATTTCACATAGAACTGGGCATTCCTTTATACATATTGGGCACATCCCACTGAAAGGTGAAACATCAGTTACTCTAGTTCTTGTACCAGTTGTTGATTTA
>JAEOSG010000261.1 GCA_016840485.1 Candidatus Baldrarchaeota archaeon | reverse complement strand
TAGGCTTGAAATCCATAGTTTTGGTTGTAACTTTGGCGAAGGATGTGAATGATAAGGATTTAGGCAGCATAATTGATTATGCAGTTAAGAATAGGGACGTTGTTAGATGCGTTAACATTCAGCCTATTTCCATGGCTGGAAGAGCTAGAAAAGAGCAAATGAGAAAAATGCGCATTACGATTCCAGATGCTCTTAAGCTTATAGAGGAGCAAACTCAAGGAGCAGTTACCCGCTGGGATTGGAGACCCGTTAACTGGCCGCTTCCAGTTTCTAAGGGTATGGAAATTCTGAAGAATAGAATGTATCCGGAATTCACTATGCATCCGATGTGCGGAGCAGCCACATTCATAGTCGTAGAAGATGACGGCTCCTACAAGCCTATAACAAAAGTTGTTGATGTAGATAACTTTGCAGACATATTCTGGCAAGTATATTATACGGGTATTGAAGGGAAGAAGACGAGAGCTAAAATGAAGCTTCTAAAGCTCTTATCCTTAATAAAATCCGGTCTTATTCGAAGCCTAATTAAAAACGTGATAACTAAAGGTAGCTATGAAGCCCTAGGTGAACTCATGTATAAAATGGTGATGATAGGAATCATGCACTTCCAGGACGTTTGGAACATGGACCTAGACCGAGTGCAAAAATGCGCAATACACTACGCTACTCCAGACGGAAAAATCAGGTCTTTCTGCACATACAACAGCCTATACAGAGATAAGGTTGAGAAAGAGTTCGCAATTTCAATCGATGAATGGACAAGCAAGACCGGAAAAAGAATCAATGAACCAGCATAGCGCATTACCTAGAACCCCTATGGGTATAGATCTTAGAGTACCAAGAACAATAGGGCAATGCACTACTTAGAATTAAGACAGAAAGCACTACACTTCTATCCAAGATACTACAACTACTTGAAGAAATTAAGAAGAAATCTCTACACTCACAATATTAAATGCACTGGAGATTATGAAGAATGAAATCATTTCACACAACATATCAATTTAGAGACTTCATAGAAGATTTTGAAGGTGTTTGTGAAATGGAAAAATCTTCCGTAAATGATAAATTGTTAAACTATGGGATGTATCTTTAGGAGTTTCGGAAATGTCAAAGAAAATAGTTTCTGGGATAACGCTGACACTACTGTTAGTAGGAATGTTAACGTTAGCATTTGGCACTCAAAACTTTTTGGCATCAAAAGTTCATGCCTATAATGGCTCAAGTACTTATGTTGGTGGAATAATATGGGAAAACACTACATGGACATTAGAAAATAGCCCATATATTATAACGGATACTGTGCAGATACCAGAAAATGTAACGCTCACTATTGAGCCAGGTGTAACAGTCATATCTCAAGTAGATACAATGTTTTTACTACATGGAAGAATTTATGCTTGTGGCACGATTAATAATAAAATTACTTTTGATGGCAACGACAGAGTTTCTCGCTTCTTTGATGTTTCCGGTTCGAGCAGTGATACCTTCTTGGATTTAGATTATTGCATAATTAAAAACGGAGGTAGTTTTTGGTGGGGCGGGTATGGGCACTTTAATTTGATGCGTTCTGAGCTGATCAATCTAACATTCTGTTCTTATATATGGTATCCGGGAGAAGATGTCCATATTGAATATAATACTTTTATAAACTCGGCTGGTTTTTCAGTTGGGCATGCTGGTCCCAGCGTTTACATAAGATACAATCTTTTCAAAGGAAACAGAGGTTTTGTTGTGGAGAACTGGGCAAGTTATGCTGGACAAACAATTGTTAAATATAATTCGTTTATTGACATGAGCGAGATAGTTTTAAAATTGCCTCCAGAACACGACAGCGCAGCAATGATTGCTACTGAAAACTATTGGGGAACGAATGATACAGATGTCATTGACTCGATGATTTATGATAAGAAGGATGACATAAGATGTGCAGGTTTCATCGAGTATTTGCCAATTCTAACGAAGCCTCACCCAAGCACTCCAATACTGCTGGAAGACGTAAATGTGGATATTAACGGAATTTTCAGGTATGATGACGACGGTAAATGGAGATGCTATGCTAACATCACAATCAAAAATAACTCTTACAGAAACATCACCATCCGGTGGATTTACCTGAACGCTATTAACATAACTTATATTGATGGCGACTTTGAGGAATTAGACATTTCAGGAAATGTAACTCTAAACCATGTAATTCAACCAGAACAGGAATTCTCAGTAATGTATACTATAACGGAGTTCGGATTTACCAAAGAACCAAAAATTCTCTGGGTGTTATTTAAAACACCTATCTTAGAAGCATACAGAACAATCATTTTAACCACTGTAATTCCAGAGTTTCCTTCATTCCTTATTCTACCATTATTCCTGATAGCAACACTCTTAGCAATCATAGTCTACAGAAGAAAAACAATACTAGAAAGAGAAAGTATGTCAATCACAGAGTCAGTATAAGATATTTAGAAAATATGGGAATTATTGGAAACCATGTAAAAGCCTTAAATCTATCTCCAAATACAGAATTAAATGTGCGGGGTTACCCTAGCCTGGTAGGGGGCGGGCTCCTGAACAATGGCAGGAATACTTCAAACAAATCTTCAGATCAGATTACAAAACATGGCTACAAACACACAGTGAACAGTCTATGGATTCAGAGGTGATTTGATTATGAATTTGAATTTTAATTGTGATTATGAAGAGATTCAGAATGTCAAGAGAGGTAATATGGAAATAGTTTCACTATGTAATAATGAGGTGATGAAGGATGAAGGTTAAATGTCCTATATGTGGAATAAAGGGTTTCTTACAGAAGAGAGGAAATAGTTATCGAATACAACACTATGTAGGCTACATTAATGGTAAGAGAAAGTACACTTATCATAAGATACCTTCAGAGTTAGCTATTAGACTACTGGACATAAATGGAAGTAAATCAATGGAAGTAAAAACCACTGTTAATAGACAGTATTGGTGCGGCGGGTGGGATTTGAACCCACGTACCCCTACGGGAGGGGATCTTGAGTCCCCCGCGTTTGACCTGGCTCCGCAACCGCCGCCCTTCCAATCAGAATAGGCAGTTTCATAATCCAATAAACC
>JAEOSG010000083.1 GCA_016840485.1 Candidatus Baldrarchaeota archaeon | reverse complement strand
ATTTATAGATTAACAAAGCTTACTTCACCTAAAACAAAACTAGAGGAGAAAGTGGTTTCCTTTATATATAAAAGATTTAAAACGCTTCCATTTGCCTTAAGATGGATGAAAAACATAATAAAACCCAAAAAGTATAAACTAGTATTTCAGAACCTTGTAAAAGAAAAAGTGCTGTATAGATATCCTGTACTAAAAGATGCGGACAACGGAATAGTTTCTCAAATGGAGGACACCATTCTAGTGAAGAAAAACGGATGTGAAGTGTTAACAAGAAAATAGAAGAGGTTTGAATATGTTTTAAGCTGGATTGTTTCTATCTCCTTCCTTCCTTACCCTTTCTTCTAGGTATTCTTGGACCTCCTCCAAACGAGGGTCTTCTTCTTGGTGCACCATATCTTCTTGTGGACATGTTATTTTCTGTGTTAACCTCTGGAACTTCTTCGTCAGTTACTTCAAAAGACCCATATCTGCCTATATTTAGTCGCATAGTACCTTTAAAAAGCGAGACGTATGCGTTGGAAATCTTAAGACTATTTCCGACATTCACTTGCTCGATATGTTTATCCCATAGCGTTAGCAGAATAACACCAGTTTCATCTCCGACTAATGCTTCAGCAACTCTGTGTGGTGAACCATCTCTTCGAGAAACAACTTCTCTTGGGTCACTCTTCTCAACAACTTTAACTAAAATATTTACTCTTCTACTTCTGGGATTTAAATCTTCAACTTTAACAAATTCTTCCTCCATATCTTATTCCTCTTAGACGCGTATATCTCCTAGGTTTGTAGCCTGGTTGTTTGAGTCTAAGAAAACCCCACCAGGCACCTGGGGTAATATTAGCCTCCTTGAGGATCATTGCACACCAATATTACATTGGTGTAAGGTGGTAAACCACCTACCTCCCCTAAGTCCATGATCAGATTCAGATCATCATCTTCATTTTAACATGGACTTTAAGGAGGCTTGAAAGTTAAGGTAATCTCACATTATATAAAGTTATCTCAAACGCTTAGTTTTTAATCCTAAGAGATTCGCAAAAGAAATATACAACCAGCTAACAGTTGATTCTATTTTCATTTTTACCCAAAATACAAATAAACCTAGATTTTTCAATTACAAAACCTTAAAATTTAGTAACATAAGTTCTACAAATATTAGTACCATCCAACCTCTATTAATGTCCTTATTGTCCTCTTCATCCCTTTAAGACTTCTTTAGTTAGTCCCTCAAACTCGTCCAGAGATATTCTTACGCTATCTTCTTCATAATATTTTAGCAGATTTCTTAGTGGTATGACGTCTAATTTTTCCTTTGTGGCTATATAAAGAACTTTTTCTCCTGGTTTCAAGCCTACAAATTCCCTTATCTCCTTAGACGGGTATAACTCACCTTTTAATCCAACTTTTCCTATAGCTTTTATTTTTCTCAAAACTTTTCCACCCGAAAAATATATATTAACTACGATTATACTTTACCTCTCCGGAGGATTTAAATGTATCGGGTATTACTAGATACAACCTACATACTACCAGCATTCGGGATATATGTTGATATTGCACCTAAAAATGAAATTAAAATTATCTTGGAAAAATGCATAGAAAAGGGAGTCACATTAAATATATCAGAAATATCACTATTTGAAGCTTATGTTAAGACAATTGCAGTCGCTAAGAAGAAAAAATTGCCCGATTTATTTAAAAAAGCAGCTAATGGTATTCTCACGGTAATTAACGACACTACACTTAATAAGATAGGTTATTGTGAATTAGAAATACTAGAGATAGCGTCTAACATTCTTAAAAACCACGATGATCCCTTTGATGCAATCATATTTGCGACGGCGATTGTACGAGATATGTCACTGGCAACAGAGGATAGTGATGCAAAAAAATTTGTACCAAACGATAAAATACTAAGTTGGAGAGATCTTAAAAACATGTTCTAGTAATATTAAATGTTCATAGAATTTATCGAAGAGAATGCGTCGACTCAGATTTCATAACCATAAATTTAAAAAAGGTTCACCTATCTGATGTAGGAAATCGCATAATACCAGAGTGACAATGCAATGGCTGAAAAAAATAATGTTAAAGTCAAATTTTTAGGCGGCACAAGAAGAATAGGGTGTTCTGCTATTTTACTTCAGGCAAACGGAAAAAACATACTTTTAGACTATGGCGCCACACCAGGCGCCCATCTAGACTTTCCATTGCCTGTACCATCAAAAGAAATAGATGCAATCATATTAACACACGCGCACATAGATCATAGCGGAGCAATACCTTTACTCTACACAGTTGCCAACCCACCCTTAATAACGACACCAGCAACCTTAGATCTAGCAGAACTACTAATATATGATATGATGAATGTTGCTAGAGACCCCCTTCCATTCGGAAGAAGAGAAGTTAAAAGAATGAAGAAAAACAGCATACTGCTTAACTACAAAGAAGAGTATAAGCTTGGGAAAAACATAAAGATAACACTTTTTAATGCTGGCCACATACCAGGTAGCTCATCAGTTCTTCTGGAAATTAATGGCGTTAAAATATGGTATAGTGGAGATATCAATACTATAAGTACAAGACTTTTAGAGCCAGCAAACATGGATCTAGAAGATGTTGACATAGTGTTTATCGAAAGTACCTACGCTTTAAAAGACCATCCACCAAGAGAAGAGCAAGAAAAAGCATTTATTAAAGCTTTAAAGGAGACTATTGAGGACCAAGGAGTAGCTTTAGTTCCAGCGTTTTCTGTTGGAAGAAGCCAAGAAGTCCTCTGCATACTTGAACATTACGACTTCAAAGGAAGAATATTTCTAGATGGCATGGCTAGATGGGCAAGCAAAATACTCTTAGAATATCCAACATTCATAAAGGATTATGACCTTTTCGTGAGAGCGTTAAAAAGAGCTAGATGGATCGAAGATAACCATGACAGATTTAAAGCTGTATCCGAACCCGGAGTAATTGTAACACCTGCAGGTATGCTAGTTGGTGGAAGTGCAACATGGTATCTAAAATATATTTATAAAGATGAGAACTGCGGACTTTTCTACGTTTCTTATCAAGTACCTGGCACACCGGGTCGTAGAATACTTGAAACAGGGAAAGTTAGAATTGGAAGAAAGGAAAAAAAGATGAGAGCAAGAGTAGGATATTTTGAACTATCAAGTCACAGCGGTAGAACACAACTTTTCGAGCTAATTGAAAAGTTCGACAGCGACACTGTTTTCTTCACTGTTCACGGAGAAGAAGAATCCACAATAAAATTTGCAGAAGAAATAAGAGACCGATACGGCTATACAGCTTTCTCACCAAGTGTAGGAGAAACTTTCTTTCAATTTCCCTTCTAGCCAGCAACTACTGACCAGACTAGGGTTTGAACCTTTCTCAAAACCATTTATCACTTTTATATTTAAACGTAAATATCGTGACCAACTGTTTTAGCAGACAACCGTTAAGTAAGGAGGAACTTCTATTGTATACATTTTTGGGGTTTCCTAAAGTTGGAATCGATGAAATAAAGGAACTTGACGCTGTAATTTTTGGGATTCCCTTTGATGATCTAAGTACATATCGTAAAGGCCCGAAATACGCGCCTAAAGCTATTAGAAAAGCTTCAGAATGCTATGATCCATATGTGCCAGACTTGGATTTTGACTTTTCAAATTTTAATATTGCAGATCTAGGTGATGTTAAACTAGGTTCAAAGGATCCTTTAGAAAACTTATCTAAAATCGAAGATTTTGCAAACTCTATTTGTAGGGAAAGAGTTAGATTTGCTGTTTTTGGCGGCGATCATTCAATAACGCTCCCAATAGCTAAAGCTTTAAGTAAAAACTTTAAAAAGGTAGGCTTGATTTGGATAGATGCACATTTAGATTTTTGGGAAGAGTACCCCGAAGGAATAAAAATATCTCATGCCACAGTCTTAAAAAGAATCCTAGAAACCACAAATATCTCGGCCAAAAACGTCATAAACTTAGGTTTTAGAGCTTATGGATCTGCACCCTACGAGAAAAGAGACGCAGAAAAATATGGAGTAAAAATTATTTCCACAAAAGACCTACCCAAAAAGGAAACATTAAAGCAAATTGACACAATAGTTAAAGAAATATCAGAAAACGTGGAAGCTTTACATGTTAGCATTGATATGGACGTACTTGATCCAGCTTTTGCTCCTGGGGTAACCAACCCTGAACCCGGTGGAATATCAACACGAAACTTATTAAATATCTTAGAAACAATAGGTCGATATATTTTCTCCTTTGATGTGGTCGAACTGGCTCCTCCATATGATATTTCTGAAATAACTGCTCACGCCGCTACTGTAATAACTATTCAAGCGTTAGGCTTAATGCTAAGTTCAAACTTAACAAATAAACACTAAAATGGAACATTGTACTGAAATATCTTTAAACCTCATTTTTGCGGGAAGTCCTCTGTCTTACTTTACTCATAAGTTCATACATTCTATCTACAAGCCTAGTGCACCATTTAAAAGCCTCTACGTCACTTTTAATATCGCCTTTCTCGTAAGCAAATCCAGTTACTCCTCTCATTCCAAGGATCATCTCGTGTTTAAGCATAAAGGCGTGGATAGCAGCTAATGCCAATTCCGCGCCGTAACCTCTGCCAACAACTATGCTACCTCCAACTATATCCTTAAGCTTGCCTCTCAGACACCAAGTTCGATCTATAAAAATCTTAACGCATGCCGAAACATTGTTAAAATAAACCGGAGAAGCAACAACTAGCCCATCAACTGACAAAAGCCTAGGAATAATAATCCTCGTTATATCGTCATCTATTGAGCAAAATCCTCTCTTATTAACGCAACTTCTACAAGAAATACAAGGCTTTATATCTAGGTCACATAAACAGAGAACCTCAACATTGACTCCCTTCTGCTTAAATTTATCTGCTACATACCTAGCTAAAATCTCCGTGTTACCATTTTTACGAGAACTTCCGTATATACAAAGAACGCTAAACAATGAGGATACACCCCCCAGAAGCTTAACTCAATTTTAACCAGCTACTAAAAGTTTTATAATGTTAATATAAACTTTGGCAAAGTAAAGAATCTAAGATTTTCTATTTAGAAAGATAAGATTTAATTAGGTTAGCAAAGTGATAAAGTAAAATTTAATAAGAAGATGCTTAATAAACTCTAAAACTTGCTTTTACAGGGGTTTGCCTCGTTTACTGAACCAATGAACTTTTTAATTGTTTTATTTTTTAGTTACAAATTGTAACCAAAACTTATTAAAAGGTTAAAATTTTCATATTGAGAAAAAAGCACCCTTAGCCACCAACAACTGATTGATAAAAGTGGGAGGTGAATAGATGCCAATAGGTTCTTTAAATCCGCTAGACATCCTTATTCTTATAATTGTGGGAATACTTGCAGGTACATTTGGTGGACTTATTGGAACTGGTGGATGTAGCATAATGCTCCCAATTTTAAACTTCTACCTTGGATATCCAACTGCCCTTGCCATAGGAACAACACTTTTTGCTGTAATGTTTACAACCGCCTCAGGAGCATACGGTCATTTAAAAATCAGAAACTTAGATGTTAAAGCAACAATCTATATGGGCACTGGCGGAAGCATAGGAGTGGTTGTAGGTTCAATAATCTTCAATTTAATTAAGTCTAAAATAGCTATTTTAGACTTAATTCTCGGACTTGTATTCATACTACCTTCGCTTCGTATGATATATGAAGGAGTTTTACGAAAAGGTCCCGCCAAGGCTAAAAAAGAATGGCTCGGAGGAGAAATCCCAGGGAACGCGGTGTTTAAAGTAATCTTTGGCTTCATCATAGGAATAACCACAGGACTTGTCGGGCTTGGGGGTGGCTACGCACTAGTACCGGGAATGATCTACCTTTTTGGAGCTCCTGTTCACGTTACGATGGGAACTTCACTTGCTACAATGATTCCAATGACAATAATAGGAAGCATTTTCAAAGTAATGGGTGGAGATGTAATAATACTTGCAGGTATTACCTTAGGGATCGGAACAACTGTAGGCGCCCAGATAGGTGCAAGGTTAATTAAACGAGTTAGCCCCTATGGTTTAAAAATAATCTTCGGCGCGTATTTCCTCTACGTTTCACTAAAATACTTAAACATATATTTAACGATGGCCCTTGGATGGCCGAAAATAATACCTTAAATTTTTATTTTGATATCTCTGACAGTAATACGTAGTACCTCGATACCGGTTAACTCTCTTCCATAAATGTGAGAGCGTAAAAATGAGTAGTACGCATCACATGATTTAGAAACAAATTTTCTAAGATAAATATTTGCCAAACCTTGGAATGTAGCAGCGTGATGGGCATCTTTAAGAGGTAGTCTAGAAATTCTCGAACACGTATAACAGCAGATTAATAGATGTGATGCTTTAATTGTTTCCTAAAACTTTACTGTTGGGATACTGTATGTTAGATGAAATTGATAAAAAACTCATTGAAATGCTTACAACCAATGGTAGAAGAAGTTTATCAGAGATGGGGAAAAAATTAGGTTTATCGCATGTTGCAATTAAGAAACGTTTAGATAAACTGTGCACGAAAAATATAATGAAGATAGTTTCTGCTATTAATTTCTCTCGGTTAAAGCTAAAGGCAGTAATGATATTAGCGGAGGTTCGTACCTCAGGTGATATAGACAAAATACTTAAGAAGTATTCAAGCTGTCCTAGAATGGTTCTACTATCAACTGCTATGGGAAGATTTAACCTTATTGCTATCATGGTTGGAGAGAATGACAGCACTATTGAAAGTATTTTAACAGTATGTTCTTTCAGAAGGGAAAAGGGAATCATGAAAAGCGAGGTTCACTTAATAAACTCTATATTAATTCCAAGGTTTATACCCATAAAAATAGTAGCAGAGAAAAGAGGAACTATAGCACCGTGCGGAATGGACTGCAGCAACTGTAAAAGGTATCTACAAGGTCTATGTCTTGCTTGTCCTGCCACGGAAGTATATAGAGGGATACTTTGAGCTTTAAATTAAGCTTTTAGGTTAACAAACTTTTTATAATGTAATAGTTAAGTTATCATTCTGAGGATATGAAAATGTGAATTTATGAGGTTATGATCATGAGGATAACTATAGAGATCGATGAAAAACTTTGGCGTGAATTCCAGAAATTATTGGTAGATCTTTACGGAACTGCCTATGGGACGAAAAGAAAGGAAGCAATAAATGAGGCAATAAAATTATGGCTGGAATTGAAGAAAAATAAAAAAGAGTTATCACAAGGTGTTGACGAAGTAGTCAGCAAGCTTGCACCGGGAAGAAAGATTCATCCAATAGTATTAAAGTTACTTGGAGAGAAAGAAACTCTATTGCCTATTGGAGAGGAAAGAAAGATAATCGTTGGTTCCCTAAAAGAAAGGTGACTTAAATGAAACTTTTCATAGATGCAAATGTAATAGTTGATGTAGTCTTGAGACGGATTAGTTCTGATGGTAAACCGTTATGGGCGACTTCCCTGCTTCTTCTTGATGATATTGCCAAAGGAAAATATGAAGGTGTCACCAGTGTTCTTTCCCTTTACATAACTTATGTAATATTAAATCCTAAAAAGAGAAAGAAAGACGATGTCTTAGCAAAAGAAAAAATAAGAAATCTAACTTCAATTCTTAAGGTGGTACAGCTTTCTAATGATATTTTGGAGAGTGCTCTAAGGGAAACGAAACTTATGTTTGAAGATGCAATTCAGTTTTTCTCGGCAAAAAATTCAGGTGCCAATGCTATAGTTACTAGAAATATAAAAGACTTTAAGAAAGTAATGCATGAAATAAGAATAATGACGCCAGAAGAAGTCTTGGGGATGCGATAACTATTTATTTCTTATAACATTAAATAAAGCGTAAATTTTCAATTTATATTTTTAGATAGGATAGCTTTTTAAAGTTATTTCTCCATTTCTTGAGGATATAAAATTAAGTGCGTAAGTTTCTTAAAATTTATTAAGCATTAATTTATAAATTTAAAAAAACACCAGATTATATCCGTATTGGGTAAAAGTGCGCGCAGGATAATGTGGATTTAAGCAATCGTTGAAATAAAAGGTGAAAACATTGATAGTGGCTATTTACATTCTTGATAAGGAAGGAAACATAAAACTTGAAAAAACCTATATGATAAATAAGCAGACATCAAAATTTTCTGCATTAAGAAATTTTATATCAGCGCTATCTATCCTAATACCGGAACTGGAAGGCGAGGATATAGAAACAACCACGATTAAGGATTTAAAACTTTCATATACAAGCGCTAATAACCACATTATTATTATTTGCGCTGATAAGTTTGAGGATAAATACAATATGGAACGAAAACTTAAAGAAATAAAAGAGAGATTCATTGAAGCTAAAAAACAACTTTTAGAGAAGGGAGTCCAAGAAAAACAGTTCTTCAAACATTTTACAAATATAGTCGACGACATCATTGTTACTCCTGTTAAGATTAGTCTTGTAGGTTACGGTGGAGTAGGTAAAACAACAATATTAAAATTAATACGTGGCGAAACACCACCAAAAGAATACAAACCAACACTATCGCCAAACATAACGACAATAGAGGATGTATTGGAAGGACAACTTGAAGTAGCAAAGCTGGGTAATGTTAGGGTTGTTGTTTGGGATTTTGCTGGGCAGGAACAGTTCAGAGCCCTCTGGAACCTATGGATACGTGGAAGTGACATAGTAATATTAGTAACAGATTCTACGAGGAAAAACGTTGAAGAATCAAAGATCTTGTTGGATTTGATTCGTGAGTGGGCGCCGCACATCAAAGTAATAGCCTTCGCAAACAAACAAGACCTACCAGAAGCAATGAAACCAGAAGAAGTCTCAGAAATCCTAGGAATAAAAGCACACGGAACAATAGCAATAGACCCGTCTTATAGGGAGAAAATACTTGCAATTCTCGGAGAAGCGATTGCAGAAATCGTAAAATAATAGTCTTAAATGTTATTTAGTATTGTTTAGAATTTCCCGTATTTTCTTCTTTATTTTTCTCGAACTATTACTATTAACTATAAAAGAAGTTTTTTCATACCTAAACATGCCTGAAAGTTCCTCTGCTATCTTTGATAAGAGTTTTTCCATCTTCTTCTCTTCGTTAACATCAGATAGAATAGCAACTATTATTTCGCCGCATCTTTTAACATAAAATGTGTGTTTTTTTAACTTTATAGATTTAATTTCGTCTCCAATAATGCTTTTGGCAAATGCAGAGATGGCATAAATAAATCCAGAAACAAGAACAGGGTCTTCTTTAACCTCTTTGGTCATCCTAGCGTATAAAGGTATACCGTTATCATTAAGTATCCAAATATTTCTAACGCCCACCTTATATGACCCCTTAAAGTTGAATTACCCCTTCCCTTCAAGTTAGAGTTTTCAAAAAAAGTTATAAACACAACCAAAACACATGCGATTTCAGAACAACTGGTTGTACAACCTTGGTTAGACCATGCTCAGTCACTGATGTGATAGTTCTCTGATGAAACTTTCTAATTCTTCCCTTGTAGGTAAACCCTTCTGTCCGCCAATTTTCTGAATTTTAAAAGCAGCTGCTGCAACAGCATATTTAGCAGCAATCTCTAAATCTTCAGTTTTCAGAAAGTACACCAGAAAAGCAGCAGCAAATGCATCGCCAGCACCGACAGTGTCTACAACTTTGACTTTCACTGCAGGTACGTGGATAACCCTTTTACCATCACAGACAAGAACGCCATCTTCGCCAAGAGTAATAAGTAGTACCTTTGGTCCTTTAGGGAAATACTTCAAAAGGTTTTCTCTAACGGGATTAACATTAAAAATTAACCTATAGGAAGTCCTATTGAGAAACACAAAATCGTAATTTTCCAAAACTTCAAGAACCTCACTTCTCCCAAGATGAGCCAACTCTGCACCAATATCAATGGAAGAAAAAACATTAAATTTTTTAGCTTTCCTACCCAACGCTTTAGCAATTTCACTTCTTAAACTAGAACCATGAACAAGTTTTGCACAGCTAATGTATTTTTCATCTAGGTTTTCTGGCTTTAACTCTAAGTTAGCACCACGATTAGCAACCATGAAGTATCTTCCCTGTGCATCAGAGATGACAATAACAAAACCCGTATTCCTTCTAACAATTTTAACGTGGCTAACATCTACTCTTTCTCTTCTAAAATTCTCCAAGATTAATTTACCAAAATGATCGTCACCAACACATCCAATGAAACCAGTAGATGTCCCCAACCTAGAACAAGCAACAGCGAAATTCGACGCCCCACCTCCAGGAAGAAACTTTACATCTTCAGCCAAAATTTTTTCATCAACAGTCGGAAGTTTTTGAACCTTAACAATAATGTCCATATTTGCGTTTCCAACACCTATAATGTCTACATGCAATATCTACACCTCAAAACCTAAATACATAAGAGTTAATTAATTTTGATTTATCTCCGTAAGTGATGGTGTCAATTTTGAACAGGATGAATCACGGAGTTTACGATGATATAATTGATCAAATTATAGATAATTATTATGTCTATGTCTCGAATTTAATAGAGCCCTTTATTTTTCTCGATCAAAAACTTTGTAGGTTGATTAGTTTTCATCGTCTAGTAAAAAGGAATACAAAGGCTGGGAAACAATATGTTAGAAAAAGAGTTTTCGACATAGAAATGTTAAACACAGAAGACATTTACGAAATATTTCAAATAATGAAGAAGCATAAAGTGTTTGATCTTAACATATCTTGCAATTGTTATCTTGATCCTAAGGTTGCAGCAGAAATTTCAAGGGAAAAATGTAGCCGCTTAATAAATTTAAACGGCTACCAAATATATGAAAGATTCAACTGCAATGAATGTTTAGACGAAAACTGTAAAAACAACGTACTGTTGAAACACTCGTACCTTTACGTTGATGTAGATCTAAAAACTACTAAAACAAAACTTGCTGATACTTATCTTAAAATTCGAGAAGTTGAAGACGATCTTAAAATAAGAACAATAATAAAAACAAGTTCTCATAAAGGATTTCACATGCTCTTACCATTATCAACAGTTAGGACTCATCAAAACATAGTGTCTCCGCTGGAAAGAACATTACTTCAATATTCTTTTGGTATCACTATCAAGAAACACATCGAAGAAAGAATTAGCACAGTGCAAATTGACACCTGGAACTTCATAGACCTAAATCAATCCGTAAGAGCACCCCTTTCACTTCACTACAAATACTTAACACCATCAATACCATTAACAGATAAAAACTATGAGGAATGCATCAAAAAACTAGAAAAAATAGTGAAAGAAAATGAACCCCTATCTAAAATAAATTTGGCAAAAAAACTTGCAGTAAGCAGCAAATGGAACTTTGATATAAAGTTTGATAACACAAATTTCATTGTTAACTGCTTTGAAA
>JAEOSG010000260.1 GCA_016840485.1 Candidatus Baldrarchaeota archaeon | reverse complement strand
AAGGTTCCCGATGCTAAACACCGGTTGATTTTTAAAGTTACAAAAGGTGAGATAGGGAGAAGAGGGAGATTGGGATGGAGGATTCGAAGGAAAAGCATTGCTGGAACTACGTAGATATTGGTGTTAGAAGCAAGGTGCCTGTAGTTCAATTAGAGATAATTGTCGATGACAAGTCACATTCTTTTAATTTTCTGGTTGATACTGGTTATGACGGATGTTTACTAGTACCTCACAGCATATATAGGCAACTAGGTCTAGAAAAATTTGAATTACCAAAAGATAAGTGGGGTGTGGGGGAAACAGTTTCTGGTGAAATTTTACCATTAATATCTGCCCTATGCAAAATAAAAATAGCAGATACTATTTTTGAATGTATAATAGAGACTTTTGAGGGCAACAACGACTTTCTGATTGGCTTAGACTTTCTAAAAAACTTTAATGCTGAGCTTCGAGGGTCTAAACAAGAAATTTGCCTATTAAAATGTTAAAACTCTACTTACACGTCACATTAATCTTAAGCCAAAGAGATGAAGAATCTTTCAAATGACAGATATGCGTTTTTCACTTGTATGAAGATAAAAGATTAATGTTTCACACTTTGGCAATAAATTCCTGTACATTCTAATGCTACGGAATAATTCGAAAGACAATTTTTGTTGTCCAAAAAGTTTAAATAAAAATCTTTTTGGTAGGGGTGGGGGATGGTTATGAGAGGTAATTGTGTTCATTAAGAATAGTTTTCGAATTCTCATTCTTTTAGAGCTGAGCCTCGCGAGGTGGAGGCGATGAAGCTTAAGTTTGCTTTGCCTAAGGGGTCTTTAGAGAAAGCAACCTACAGATTTCTTGAGGAAGCAGGGTACCAATTAAAAGGACAGGAAAGGTCTTATAGACCGTCAATAAACGATCCGGACCTTGAAGTCAAAATACTTAGGCCGCAAGAAATTCCCCGGTTTGTTGAAGAAGGATACCAAGACGTAGGTATCACGGGATTAGACTGGGTAATCGAAACAGGTGCCAATGTAGAGATGCTTCAAGACTTAGAATACGGAATGGTAAAAATAGTTTTAGCAGTGAGTAAAGACTGGGAAAACATAAACAGCTTTGAAAGTCTCTTAAAGAAGTCTATGGAGGAAAAAAGGCCTCTAAAAATATGTACCGAATATTTAAACATAACCAGCAGGTGGATAAGACAGCAAAACGTCTACAGAGAGTTTTATGGGAACTCTGAACCACAAATAATTACCCCGTGGCTAAAGAGAGGGACGAATGAAAAAGTCAAGATATATCTAAGTTTCGGTGCAACTGAAGCCAAACCTCCTGAAACAGCTGATGCAATAATTGACGCCATGAGTACTGGGATCACCCTTAAAGAGAATAACTTAAAGCCCATTGAAACTCTGTTAACTTCAACGGCATGGTTCATAGCAAATAAAACAGCATTAAAGGATCCTGTTAAAAGAGAAAAAATCTTAGACATTCTCAGCCTCCTAAAAGGCGTTGTAGAAGCACGTAAAAAACTCCATATTTTTGTAAACGTCAGAAAAGAAAATTTAGAAAAATTAATTCCATTGTTACCAGCATTGAGAAGACCTACAATAAGCCCTCTTTCTGAAGAAGGCTGGTATGCAATAAACACGGTCATAGATGAGGAAGTGTTTATCAAAATTCTTCCAGTTCTAAGAAGGTATGCGCAAGGCTTGGTAGTTCACAAACCCAGACAAATTCTGCCATTAGATGAAATAGCAGATAACATGGGTGACGAACGTTGAAAATGATCAAGCTTGAAAAGGGACTTGAAGAAAGAATCGCTAAGAACCTTAGGGCCAGTATAGAGGAGAAAATACCCATAGAAGACGTTTTAAGAATAGTGAAAGAGGTTAAAGATAAAGGCGACCGCGCAGTAATATTTTTTGAGGAAAAATATGACGGAGCCAAACTAACATGCGAAGACCTTAGAGTAAGAGAAGAAGAAATGATTAAAGCGGTAGAAAGCATCTCACCAAGGTTGCTTATGAGCTTTAAAAATGCTAAGCAACGATTAGAAACAGCTGAAAGAATTTTCTTAAAGAATTTTCCAACAAAAGTGAACGTTGAACTGGATGGTGTGACAATTGTCTACGAGTTAAAACCAGTAAAAAGAGTTGGCATATACACGCCAAGAAGCAAGATATCTTATCCTAGTAGTCTTATTATGTCTGCTACACCAGCCCAAATAGCTGGGGTTAAGTCGATAGCTGTTGCAACACCACCAGATAGCAAAGGTAATGTTGACGAAGGAGTTCTAGCTGTCTGCCATATCTTGGGTATAAAAGAAGTCTATAAAATAGGAGGAGCTCAGGCTATAGCAGCTTTAGCCTACGGTACTGAAACTGTTAAACCCGTAGAAATGATAGTAGGTCCTGGAGGGAGATATGTAACAGCAGCTAAGCACATAATATCGGCAAGTACATCAATAGAATTTTTAGCAGGACCTACAGAGCTTCTCATTTTAGCTGATGAGACTGCGAACCCAAAATTCGTGGCATATGACTTAGCATCACAGGCTGAACATGGACTTGATTCAATAATAATTCTTGCTACAAACTCTGAAGACTTAGTGAATAGGGTTCTAAAGTTTATGCAAAGTTTAGATAACGGAAAACATGTGATAAAACAGCTTAAAGTAGTTTTAGGGGAAATTGAATCTCTTATAAAGTTTTCAGAAACCTTTGCACCTGAACATATCCAAATAATGGGCGACATAGTTGAGAAATTTTCTGAAAAAATCGAAAAAGCCGGCCTGGTATTAATAGGGGAATATACTCCCACTGCTGCAAGCGATTACATACTAGGCACAAACCATGTTCTTCCAACATATGGCTTGGCCGCAGCCAAGGGAGGTCTTTCACCTCTCAGCTTTATGAAAAGAGTTGTTAAAGTTAAAGCGTCAAGAGATGGCTTACTCAAACTTAAAGACGATGGAATACGATTAGCAACTAAAGAAAACCTATATGGGCATGCAAAAGCACTTGAGGTTAGATTTTCATGAGCCCAGATGAGATAGATCTTATTATAAAAAATCTTAAGAAAATAAGACCTTACACTCAAGGAGAAAGCATATCAGATATTTCAACCCGTACAGGCTTATC
>JAEOSG010000259.1 GCA_016840485.1 Candidatus Baldrarchaeota archaeon | reverse complement strand
CAGATGTGTATAAGAGACAGATTCAAGGGCAGCTTAATAAGGTGTAGAAGACGCAATTTTAGATGCCCAAATATAAAAATAAGTGGTATTCCTCTTTCCTAATACTGGTAATTTATTATGTTAAGCCCCTATTTAAATATACGTTTCCTAAATAAAGTAATAATATAAGAGTATGTACAGTATTGTTGATGTTAAGGAAAGAACAAAAGAAAAAGTTATGATCTTATTTTGCAAATAAATAGAATAAATATTAATTTTGTTTTTGCCTTTTAAGCCTTTAGAACTTATTCTGTTAGAATTGTCGAGCTTACAAGAACCTAGGTAGCTGGCGTTACAATGTAATATTTTCTAAAGAAACTGGGCTCTTTAACTATTTTTATGCCTTCATAATCTACATTGAAAAGACCAAATTCGTAATCTTTTTCCTTTTTTACTTGGATTTTATTGTTTTTAATCGCAAATATCAGGCTATAAATCATTTTTTGAACCATTTTCTTTAGTTTGATGTTGCTTTCCTTTAAAAACTCTGCCTTTCTCTTGTAGTATTTCTCTAGCTCCGCTGTGAGTTTTCTTGCTATAAGTGGTGGCCCAGCTAAGATTAATGTTAATCCAATTACTAAGGGTATTGTTAAATACTTTAGAATTTGAGGAATTAACTTTGCCCATTTATATTGGAAAATAAAAGACACTATTCCAAGTGTCATCAAAAGTACAGTTATGGCTGACAATACAAAACCTATTTGAAAGAGTATTTGTTGAAGGGCTGCTAAGTTGAGGAAACGTTTCTGGGATCCAGCTATTCGAGCAAATTTTAACAGTGTTTTTCGAATTTCTTTCCAATCTCTTGCAAATTTATTTCCCAGCTTTCCATCACTTACTTCTTCATCTGCCCATTGGAAATCTTCAACGTTAAGCTTTCTATATCCATCTAGTAACATAATTATTTTTTTAAATGCCTTTAAATCTTTAATAACATACACATCTTTTTCCATTTCAGTTTTTTTGTACGACATAAGATGCGCACCAGATTAAAAGTATACAAAAAGAAATAAAAGGTTAGGTGTTATCCTTCTACTCTCCAGGCTTTTAATTCCACGTCTGGATCTGGTTGTAAGTCTATTACGTATCCCCTTAGTACTCCAGCTTGATAGTCTGATCCAGGGTTTACAATTAGTGTTCTTCCCAGTTTTTGGTCAGCAGCAGCTTCGTGAATATGACCATGTAAACCTAATCGTGGCTGATATTTTTCAAGTACATGTCTGACAGCTTTGCTTCCAACGTGCACCATTTCGGGTGAACCGTCAAGCCTTGTAACTACGTTCAGATTTTTGTCTAATTTTGGAGCTAAATCTAACATTGTATCGTAGGGTGGAGCATGGAAGTTGCAGACAAGATATTTGTACTCTTTTTGATCAACTCTACGAAACTCTTTTTCTAGTTTTCTCATTAGGTCTTCTTCTTTCATTTCTCTTGGTGTATCCCATGGAGTTGGGTTTACATATTCACAACTTATCATTGGGTGTTTATCATCTAGGTAAACTACTTTTTCAAGCGGGTAAATTATACGATCTTCATGAGCTTTAATGACTTCATCAATTTCAAATATATCGTCGTTACCAGGCATTACAATTACTTTAATTTCTTTTGGTATTTTTTCTTCAACCATTTTAAGCCATTCATCAAGTCTTTCCTTCATCAGATTCGCGAAAAGTTCGTCTACCTTTTTTGGGTTCTGCTGTAGCTCTGCTATTTCTTCTTTTGTTGCTTCAAATGTATAGTATCCTTGGTTTCTAAGCATATCCAATCTTTGCTCTAATTTTTCTCTTGAATAAAATCTTTCAATTTTTCCGAATGGATTTATATACCATTCATTCTCTTTTACCTTTACAACAGGTACAATAGCCTTTCCCGTGAGATCTCCACATAAAAGTATAACATCAGCTTTGTAACCGGGTACAGCATTCAAATATTTCCTCCAAACCACATTACTTCCATGTGCATCGACTGCATGAAATATCCTAGTCACTAATTGCACCTCCATTGACATCGTCACTTTTGAAGGTAATAAATTTACGATTATTTAAAACATTTTCGCAAACTTCTTTGAAATATTTTCGTGCCAATAAGGAAGTTCTAAACGTTGAGCTTTGTATTTTTATTTTAGTGAAAGAAAGACTCGTAGATAACAGGATCCTTAATATTTAGTATTTCTTCGAACTTTTAGCTCTTTTAGGTCAAAGACACAAGGAAACTTTAATAAATATTAGAATTAATGATATTTTGGCGAATCTTCATTAAATTATAAAAGGAGGAGTAAATTGAGGCTTGAAAAGGGCGATCACTTACATATTCTTTTAAATTTACCTCACGGTGGCGAAGAACTAGAAGAAGTATCAAACATTTTAGAGGGAGTGTATTTAGATAAAGAAAAGCTTGGCTTAACTTCTAAGATATTAAAACTATGTGATGTAAAGTTTAGAGGCATGGAAAGTCAAATAGCTTTAGTTCCTTCCATGTTTGTGAGAAAAATAGATAAAATTGGTAAGAAGCATGTGAAAAGTACTGAAGAATTATCGACTTTTGAAGCTACGATCGTTAAGAATTTCTTTAAAATTTCTACGGCTGCATTTGGATTTTATATAGCGCGTTACAAAACGTTATTTGAGGATTATGAGTGGAATTTGTTAATAAACGGTAATACAATGGCGTCTTCTTCAGTGCTCCTTTCTTATTTTGTTCCTAGATCACCTCTAGAAACATATACAGATTACATTATCTCAGTTGAATATGGCAAGACTGTAAGTGAAATTACTGAAAAGATGGGAAGATTAAGGAACCTTATAGACTACAGTATTGCTAAAGCTGGCTGTTTAATTATCATCGATGAAGATTGTAAAGAGGAGACGATAGATTTTGCGAAAACTAAATTTTTTGATATGTGGATATGTGAGGATCTTGGAACGGTGAAAAGCTCTTTAAATGCTATGCAAGGTACAAAGTACATTTGCGGGGCGCTGGTAGATTTAGAGAAAAAAGAGTTTTACATGCCGGAAAAAGCACCTATCCCGAAAATTCTGTTTAATATTTTAAAAAACACTATTCCTAGAACGTTAAAACGTGTTAAAGGCATGTTCTAGCTATTAAGA
>JAEOSG010000258.1 GCA_016840485.1 Candidatus Baldrarchaeota archaeon | reverse complement strand
TACACGGAAATAATCTTTCGATGTGACGCTTACATTTCCCTTTTCTATTTTCCATCCACTTAAATCTTCAAACTCACAACTTACTATAGGGTCACTAAATTCTAAGCAGTCAGTTAATTTTATTATAATTGTTTTTGATGAGAGGAACTTAGGCTTTGATTTTAAATATGGGGAGATAATGTAAACGTATATTGGCATCAAAGCTATTAAAACAATGAGAAAAAATATAATTAAGGTTTTTATTCTATTTCGCAAGTTAGGATCCTCCAGTAATTTTCTTTTGCAATTATTGGTATGTTACTATGATTGGTATTGTTAGTGTTGTTGTCTTTGGTGTATTGGGTTCCGTTCCATGTGTAGATGTAGGATGTTCTTAGGTTTGTGGTTAGATATTTTATTTGTGCGTAGATTTCCCCGCTTGTTTGCTCCGGTTTGAACCAGAATGAGAATTGAACGTTTTTACCTTTGATGTAGTCTTCCACGTTTTCGCTGGGTGTCTGGTATATTGAAAACTGTCCACCACTCGTAGAAACATGCCAAGATTTATTTCCTAAAAAGTAGTACGTCGAAGTTCCACTAGCACTCCCCTTTTCAACAACCCAACCACTTGAATACTCGAAATCGGAATTTGCAATAGAATCTTTAAACTCAAGATTAGGATATTTAGCTGATAATGTAAGTGCATGAATACTTACCGGCAGCATTAACATTGATAATGTTGAAAATAAAATTGCTGCTATTTTTAGTCTTCCCACCAATGTAACTACCGATTGAAAATTAGAAAATTTAGGGCTATATATATATTTCGACCTAACTTTGTTTTTTACTCTGAAATTGTAGTCATAAATTTTTATACTGCCAACCAAGATTTAAATCGATATTAAATTAAAATAGAGAAGAGGAAATAGGGAAGAGGTTCGTGAGTTTGTTAAAGGTGTAGATCCTGAAATGATAAGGAGGATGGAGAGGAAGAGGTTAAGTTTCCGAAGGAGTTTATTAGGGAGGCTGCTGAGAGGAATCTTTTGGGCTTAGATTTCCAAAAGAGTATGGTGGCCGTGGGGCAACATGGGTAGCGGAGCTTTCAGCTATTGAAGAGGTGGGAGTGCTGGGTTTTACTTTGGCATGTCTTTACTCGTTGTCTAGTATTATAGGGGAGCCTATCTATTATTTCGGGTTGAAAGAGCTTAAAGAAAAATATCTTAAACCTATGTTGAAGGGTGAGATTTATGGTGTTGAGGGGATTACGGAGCCTAGTGGTGGTCCCGATGTTTTTGGGCTATGAAAACCACAGCAAAGAAAGAAGGGTCACGTTATGTAATTAATGGACAGAAAAGATTTGTAGTAACATAGAAGACTTGTTAAACGGGAACAACCTTTAAAGAATTAAAGATTTTTAATAGAATGATGGTTCCTGAAAGGTTGACATCTGCAGCTGGTGCAATAGGTGTAGCGGTGGCTGCACTTGAAATTGCTGTGAAGTACAGCGATTCGAGAAAAGCGTTTGGTAGGAAGATACGTCAGTTTCAAGGTGTTAGCTTCAAAATTGCTGATAGTATAATGAAGATTGATGCTGCAAGAGGTCTTGTCTATACTGCTGCGAGAATGGCTGACGCTGGTGAAAACCCTTATAGGTTGCGTAGGGTTGTTGCTGAGGCTAAAGCTTTTGCAACTGAAGCAGCATGGGAGGTGGTAAATCATTCTATTCAGATTCTTGGGGGAATAGGTTATGCAACGGTTTATCCGGTTGAACGTTTGCTTCGAGACTGTAGGCTTGGAATGATTTGGACTGGAACAAATGAAATCATGAGAAGTATTATTCAACATGAAATTTATAGGGAAATGTTGAACCCGGAGTATTGGAAAAAACGCAGAAACATTGAACTTGACACCACGGAATTCTATATGGAAGAAGAAAAAGTATACGAATAAATCAGTTTATTCGCTTTTAATTTATTTAAAAGTTAGTATGGAAACTCTTCGACGTGGTATACTTTAATTCTAGGTTTTTTACTTTTAATCTTGTCTATAAAGTCTTCTTTATCTAGGGATACTAAAATTGCTGAAAAGTCTAAGGCTGTCTTTAGATATAATGCGTCAATCGAATATATTTTGTACTCATGGCATAGTTTATAGGAAGAGAGGCAAAACTATTTGTCGCATGTTATCAGTAGGAGGGGATGAATTAATTTGCTAAGTGATTGCTCTGCATGTTTTGCTGCTTCTAGATCTATTTTTCTAGCTATTGTTCCACAAACTTCTTGATAAACGATACTTGGCTCACATAGTAAAAATTCCGTCGGAACCTTGTTTAAAATGTTTACACACTCATCACTGTGAGGCTCATCTCTTTTCAAAGCTGCAACGAAAACATTAGCATCAAGGGTAAGTAGTCTTTTAGCCTCGTACATGTTTTCTGGATTTTCTAAATTCTTCCAAGACACTTGGTTCTCCCACCCATTTCTCTGAAACTACATTTCTAAGCTTCAGAAATTCTTCTTTACCTTCTTCCATTTCCTTCAACTCTTTATTTGAAATGAAAAACACTCCCCTCTGCCTGTGTTTAACCAATTTTTCCAGTAGTTCGCTCCAAGTTTTGCATCCAAGCTCCTTTTTCAACCTTCTAAGTTCACTTAGTAATTCTTCAGACACATTTTTAATCAACAATGTTGGCATATCGTACACCAACTATAATCAAGTAATATTATTATCGGATAATTGAATAAAAAGATAACCTATTTAATCTTCAATACATAACTTTTCAAATAGTGAAGAAAGCGTTATAAAAAGTATTAATGGGATGAATTAATATAATTACGAAGTAATTATGGAAGTAGTATTGTTATGTTATATGTTGAGAGAAGGTGGGCTGTTTGAGTGAGGAATTTTTAAGGCTTTTTGAAAAATGGAAGAAAGCTAAGGAGTTTTTGGTTGTTGGTAAAGGTGTTCAGAGAGTAGATGCTTTAGAAAAGGTTCTTGGAAAAGCTAAGTATGTTGAAGATTACTTTTTTGATGGAATGCTTTATGTACGCCTCGTTAAAAGTACAATTCCCCATGGAAGAATTAAGAAAATAGATGTTAGTAGTGCTTTAAGGCTACCTGGGGTTGTTGGAGTTTTTACTGCCAAGGATATACCCGGTATAAATCAGGTTGGTTATGCTTTGCCCGATCA
>JAEOSG010000257.1 GCA_016840485.1 Candidatus Baldrarchaeota archaeon | reverse complement strand
GGTTGACAAAAATAATTGCTATGCTACCTAAGATCATTCCCAGTGTATTAAGCCTTTCGCCTCTGCGCAAACCGAAAACCGAAAGAAAGACTGCTACTACTCCCAATAGCAAACAATACAGGTCGACAAACCACAGACTTGCCATCCCCACAATTGCACCCATAATACTTAATAAGCCAAATCTTTTTTTTGCTTGGATTTCTTCCATTTTCCCCCCTAACGACCAAATTCAGCGGCGGCGGTTACGCCGTCCGCTGGAATGATTTGTTAGGGCATTCCTTTTAAACCTGAAAAAAGACCCTCAAACAAGTATTTAATTTCTCTTGCATTAAGACCAAGAATCACTAAACAAAGTAATACCATTAACCACAAAAGAAAATTAAGATTAAAATTCAAAATTTTAAATTTTCCTATAAAAATTATAAGTCCAACCAAACCAACCATTGACAAAATGATGAACAATGTAATTGCTTGAGAAAGTAAACCAGCCTTGTATGAAAGCACAATAACTGAGAGCAAAAGTAGCGTAATGCACAGTACTAATACAATTAAAGTCGGATCACCAATAATTATCCGTTTTTTACCATTTGGCTCTTCTCTGTATTCCGCATAATAATATCCAGATTCGTCCAACCATATCTTTTTGGTAAAGTCCCAGATTGTTTTCCACAAGTTTTTTGTAATATTAAAATTTCTCATATTCTACCAAATGTGCCCTAACGTTGTTGCTAAGTGGCTAGGAAAAACCGCTAGGTTTTTACTAGTCCACCTTCAGCAGCGTGTTATGGCTCTTCCTCGATGTCCGATTTAATGCTCTTGAAGAGCATCTGAAAAGCCTCGATAACTAATTTATAGTCAAAACGCTCGGTACATTCTTCCTCGAGCATATCTTTTACAACTAAAGATAGGCGGCTAGCACGCTCCATTGCATCTTCGAACTGTTTCTGTGTTACTACTCTCCTTGGTACGACAGACCCATCTTTTCCGATTTGAATGTATAGTTGGTCCTGTTTCCACTTATCTATAAGGCCTTTTGCCACTTTTTTTGCTTTGGGCTCATAGATAGGGGGATCAACCCATAACCAATTGTGAGATTCCCATCTTCCGATCTTCTCATGACGAAAGATATTGAGTGCATCAGCTACTGGACGTGGCAATAGTCCCTTCACTCTATCAGCATACCATGCATCGTCACGTTCCATGAATTCATCCCAATCGGGGTTCAAAAAGTCCATTACCATTACCAGTAGTTGTTTACACTTATGATCACGAGCTGCACGCCAAATTAATTCATTCCACTGGATTATATCTTTGTCTACGAGTGTCAGAAGAAACGCCTTGGCTAATTCTTCCTGCGCAATAATTGCGAGAGCAAAAGCCGTCGCTGGAGGTTCTGAAAATTCCAGCATTTGTGCATCTGCTAATAGGCGCTCGCTATTCTCAAGACAGGCTTCAATAGCATGTCGAATATGTGATTTCTTCATCTTATATTCTGTAAACTGCAATAAAAAGGACGAGCCATAACGCTGCAAATCAGCCGCGAGTTTACGAGTCGGCTGCATTTGCTATGTTAGCTTCTTCCGTACCTAAAAATATGTTAGCTTCTTCCGTACCTAAAAATAGGTGCGCAAATGTGTCAAAATCTATGATATTAATATCATTATATCTTCGACACGCTTGATCTATTTCCATTAGGTCAGTATTTTCCCAATTTCCTACTATAAGAACAAGTTTTGGGTTATCAATTTCTATTCCATACTTATCCTTTGCTAAAGCTCTGTTTTTCGGATACTTGAAATATTCTCTATAATTGGCTAATTGTGCAACGCCCTCTTCCACGTAGTCGATAAAGCGCCTTCTCTTCCTCTTCCCTTTCACTATACTACTCTTTTCAAGAGCTGCAGTTTTAAGATCATAAATGTCATAGAATCCATCGTCACGCTTCACCATCAAATCCGGATTTATAGCTTCATCATCGACAGTGCCATCATGCTCAAGCCATTCAAGGTAGGGCTCATATACAAAATGGGATGTTTTGAAAGCATTTTTTACGGTTTCAGGGTGCGATTGAATGAACTCGCCGATGGTAGTTTCTCTCAATCCTGGGAATAAATACATGCTTTGAAGATGACCACCAACGATAAGTGATTCTTCTCTCCCCTTCGATACAGTATGCACCCCCTTAACTTCATTCTCTTTTGTCGCATATTCAAAAAGAGAAATTAGTTCTCTCTTTGTAATACGTTTATTTACGATAAAGAGCTCAAGAATATTTTTGCACCTATAAATATTTTCTCGACGATTTATTAGAACAGAATTCTCGACGAAACATGAAGAAAAGTTTTCACCAAAAGAGAAAACACTTCCTTTTCCTCCAATTCTTTTTAATTTCGTGGGAAATAGATCGATAAAAGGAAAACGCTTCTTTACTATCTCAAAGTCTGCTTCTTGGGCTAGACAAATAAATCTAAAGCCATTATAAGCACTATTAAGATGTATTAGCGGGTCTGGCACATCATCGTCAAATTGGCTTAAGTATCGATATATTGATTTTTCTTTGTGTCTTTTAACTGTTAGTCTCGTAAATTCTTTTCTTGCACCAATCAACTCAGCAATCAAAAACCCCTTTACTTCAATTACGAGCAATATGTTTGGGAAAAGAACTGTACGGCCTTTTGAATCTAAATTCCCACTTTTTTGCTGGTCAGCAATCCAGGCTAAATATCTATTCCACCAAGATACTGTTTCTCTTACAAACTTATCAAATAGCATAATATTCCAAAGCTAACTATATACTCTACTTCCTAAAAGCCACATTACCATCCCTCATAATTTCTGTCAACAAAAACTCTTAATCAATCTATCTTTTTCTTTCTTAGGCAGTATAATATTTCATATATTTAAAATAAACGTGTATTAGAAAGAATTTGGTGATTTTTAGACAGCCTAACGATCAAATTCAGCGGCGGCGGTTACGCCGTCCGCTGGAGGGGTTTGTTAGAAAAGTTTATTCCGGAAGAATATTCCATCTATCTTTATTTTAGAACTGTTGCCCAATTAAAACCTCCAAAATCATCTCTATATTTTCCTTTAGTTTCCTTTCTTTTTCTATATTCTTCACGATCATTCATAACTTCATTAGAAGAAGCAATAAAATATTCTGGAGTACCATTCTTTGGT
>JAEOSG010000256.1 GCA_016840485.1 Candidatus Baldrarchaeota archaeon | reverse complement strand
AGTTGCACACCTTTATGCCTAGTTACAACACCTGCTAATATCGACATAAGTTCTTTTTAGCTCCTCTGCTTTTTATATACACCTGTTGTACTTTCAAGATGTAAGCTCTTTCAGTGAAATCATTAATTATCTTCCCAATAGTAGAGCTACATCTACTTCTTCCTTCATTTCTATATCAACAGCTAAAATATTGCCTACCCAAAAAATGCCTTTGACGGTTTTCTCTCCTAATGAATCCATTTTTAATCCGTATCCATTCTTCGATATAGGCATCCAATCCAGATAGGTTTTTTGAGGGGGCAGACTTTTCCAAATCGCCAGATAAGTCTAATTAAAATCCAACCTAAAATATTGCCTTTATTATTTAACGGCTTAGCACCACATTTAGGACATCTAGCAGGATTTGTGGAATGGGATTTCCATACATCATTTATGAGGATCGGTGGCATTTTTATATTTTTTATTCCAATATATTTAAAATTTTTTTACTTCTTTAGTCTTTTTAAAATGTAAAATCCAGAATGTCTTTTCTGATGAAAAAACTGTATTTGGTATATACTTGCAATGGGAATGTACCCAACTTTATCAGCATAACGAATGGAAGGCACATTTGATGCTCCTCTAATGGAATAAAGCTTTTTTATTCCATTATGGCGGCAAAATTTGATTATGAAATCCGTTGCTTGGGTACAAATCCCAAGTTTCCTGTATTTCTCAAAGGTGTATAACCATTCATGATGAGCACATGAATTAGAAGTAAGGAATATGTATTTTTTTGTGGGTAGAAATCGTTGGATTCGAGGGCAATCTTTATACGTTAAGAGGAAACAGAAATGGACTACTTCACCAGTATCACGATGATAAAATAAGAAACATGTCTTAAAACCCCAATGATAATATACTTCGTAGTGTCTTTCGTACTCCTCCCGTGAGTCAGGCCAATGGTCGAAAAGTAATTGCATGTCCATGCTATTAGCTATTTTGCACTTTAAAGGTATTTTAGCTTTAAAGCGACCTAGAATATAAGAATCAACGTCCAATTCATCTAGCCGATACTTGATAACACGAACTATGTATCCAGTTGTTGTTTGCAATATCTCTCTTATCTCACTCTTTTTAAGGAGGGTGAAAAACGTCTTAAACTTCTTGCCAATAATACCCATTTATACTTGACTTGATTCAAACTTTGGCCTTTTTTCAGTAAAAGGTAAAGGTTTCTTTATACCTTTATATTCAATGTCTACAGGAATACATACAACTCTGTCCCACAGATTATCAGTAAAAGGAAGGAAAACCGAAACATTTCTCATGTACAGATGTAAAGGCACGTATCCCTTCTGGCACTCGATCCCTGCATTTGAAAGTAGATTAATTACTTGATTTGGGGTTGGCTCTTTAGGAGGTAGCACAAGCACCAACTTAACTAGCGTGCTATTATGGGAAAGGTCAGAGATATTATAATTTGCCAAGGGTCCTAAAGCTTTTAAGAGAATAGTAGCATTATAGCGCCTCTTTTGAGTATTCTTGCCCAATGCATAAAACTGTTCTAGTGCTATCCTGGCATCCAAGTTTGACATTACACATGCTACGTATGGAGTTTCCTCCTTTACTCCGAATACTCTATCCATGATGATTTTAAAGGGTAATGTATACTTACGAAGACGCCGCCAGATCCAAAATGATAAAACACGCTGCATAACAACTATTGCGTTTTCTTGACATAATGAGATTGTGGCAGCTCGTTCGTAAATTTCCCGATTGTTGGTAACAAGTAGTCCACCAGCAACACCGGCAAGTGTTTTTCCAGGGCCACAACTGATTATGCCGCAATCTCCAAAAGTTCCTACCAATCGCCCAGCACGTCGTGATCCGAATGATTGGGCAGCGTCATCTATTAACGCTATTCCAGTTCCCTCAAGCATCGTCTCAATCTCATCAATCGGCGCAGTATTGCCAAAAAGATGAGGAACAATAACACACCTAGTCTGTGCTGTAAGTGCAGTCTTTACAGTCTCTGGTGTAAGATGTAAATCAGGACCGACGTCAGCAAAAACAGGACGGGCTCCTACTCTAACTACAGCATCCAGTACTGAGTGGCAGATATATGATGGAAGAATCACGTCGTGGTTCTTGTCTAAACCTATAGCACGGAGTGCCAGTTCTATAGCTACACGTCCTCGATTGGTATGGAGTGCATAGGCGATACCAAGGTAATCCTTAACAGCATCTGCAAACCGTCTAGGATATGGACCTTTACTAAGGTGACCCGTAAGAATGCAATTCATAGTTACACAAAATTCTTTCCACCCCCATGTCGGCACACACCAAGGTACTTGGTAGAAGTATCGATGCAAATTTCGCAACTTTGACAACATAGATAGTTTCATTTCATGCTAATCACAAACAAATTAGAGTATTTGTCAAAAGAGGGCGTTTAAAATTCAGCGGCCTAGAATATTCTTTGCCATATTAATAATTTTATAGTTGGTTTTACGAAGAATTTTTTTACCAGTAACGCATTGCCAGCACTGACTCCCAAAGGCTTTTTTATAGACATAAACTCCATGCTCTGGAGAATCTTCATTGATGGCATCAGCTTTACAACCACCTAAATTAAATTTTTTTGCCCCCTCATTTCGGTATTGCTTAATCTTTTCCCATAATAAAAGTGTTGGAGCTTGAGTCTCAAGTGCTCTCTGGCTATGTCCAGATAGTAAATGATATACTAAGCCATTGAAGCAGGTGAAAAGGCTGGCGCTGACAACTGTTCCGTCTATGCTGGCACCCACGATTCTCCCGAAATCAGACTCCACTAATATTCGCACAGGATCTTGTACATATTGTACTTTGGGTGTTAAATCAGGCCCTCCACGTTCTAGAATACGCTTAGCCGTTTCAGCTTGTAGTCGGCGAAGTTCATAAATTCCTTTTTCGATTGGTAAGTCGTGGATTGTTACTCCCATTCTTATTGCTTTCTTAATTTTCTTGCGGCGGCTATGTGCCATTCTACGCCATAGTTCATGCTCAGAATGTTCAAGTTGAAGTTCAAATTCTAACCGTTTAGTTAGTTTAAAGTCTAACTCCTTTAATTCACTAGAACCTTTATGTGAGGCATAACTTCCTACTAATAACTCAATACAGCCAGAATTATATGCATAGTTGTGCAATAGTTGAAGCAATTGACGCAAGGCATTTTTATCATTATTAC
>JAEOSG010000255.1 GCA_016840485.1 Candidatus Baldrarchaeota archaeon | reverse complement strand
TGGGGAGGTGACTGGAGACCCAGCATACGACTCAGGAGACATAAGAACATACCTCAGGAGGAGAGGTATAAAGGCGAATATACCAGTCAACAGGAGGAATAGGCTAAGCCTAAGCTTGGGAGACCCTACAGGCTCAATAAGGAGACCTACAAGCGTATGAGGAGCAGTGCGGAGAGTTTCTTCGCATAGCTAACAGGAGGGCTCAGAAGACTAGCCTAAGGTGGGAAAGACTAGTATAAACCTTCCTAGGCTTCATACAACTAGCAAGCATCATCATATACTGGAGAGTCTTAAGATGATTTCTAAGTTATAAAAATACCACACAATAAAACTTCCCGCCTCTTTCCAGTGTTTGTTCTGGGCATGTCTTTTTTAGAGAGGGAGTATAACATTATAAGATAAATAGAGGAGAAAGTATGCCATTTTGCTCTGTTGTTAACTAATTCGGAACATGGAGATGAAATTTTATGTACGAAAGAAATATATACAAATAGAATATGTTCTTAAATGATCTTCAATGCTTGCGAAGCCAGAAGCGGAACAGATTGAGCTATGGATTAAAGAGATGCGTAAGGGCTACATTAAACTTGTAGCTCTGATGGTCTTAAATGAAGAAGCTATGTCTGGATACGATATTATGAAACGAGTTGAAGAGGCTACTCTTGGCTTTTGGAGGTTGACTTCAGGAGGAATATATCCAGTTCTCAAGGAACTTGAAAGGAAAGGTTACATCAAACTAGTGAGTTTCAATAAGGACGGTCGAAAGAAAAAGATTTACGCTATTACTGAAGATGGAAAAAGAATTTTGAAGTACGCTTTAGAAAAACAGCAGAAAATGGAAGAAATCATCGGCGGCATGTTCCGTGAGTTTGCCGAAAAATTTTTGGAGAATGTTAAGCCATCCTTTTCTCCGAGAGTATTCAGTTTTTCATCCTTAATGAGAAGTTTAAAACACAGGACTGCTAATGAGCAAAAGCGCTTACTTATGAGTATTCGGGCCGACTTGCTAAACGCCATCAAAATCGTGGATAAAAAGCTGGAACAGATAGAGAGGGAGAGCAAAAATAAATGATTACTACAAAGCTGGCTCAGTTTTTGCCGCAGGATGATTCTGGGTCATGGATTCTTCAGCTGATCTGGATCGTATTTTTCATAGCGTATATGCTTTATGGTCAGCGTATTCAAGTGTGGAACATGCTCTTTGGAATTAAACGGTCTGTTAAGGAGTTGGAATCCCTAAGGAACGAAGCCAAAAAAATGGTAATTAAAGCAATCAGGAAAATTAATGGAACACAAATTGATCCCACACCAGTAGTTGATCGTTTTTTAGATTACATAACTATTCAACCTGAAGATATGGATCCTGCTGGCGTCGTCTGGAAGCTTGAGCACATATTGAACGTTAGGGAGTCAAGATTTAAAGATGAGGTTAAAATGATGACCCCAAACGCTGAGAAAACTCAAATTAACAATTTGGAGAAAATGCTTGAGGTTGCACAAACTCTGAATTCAATATACAAAACCGTTAGACACTATTATTTGCTTGGTAGAAAAACCATGAGTTTATACATAATAATGCAGCTGGACATGCAGCTTCCTCAATTTATGAGGCAGGCTAAGGCGTATATGGGTGCGCTTGATGCATTCGCATTAGGGCAACCTATTGGGGACGGAGCTGGAGCTTTGGTCGCCGCGAAACTGATGAGAGGATTCAACAAAACCTTGATAGCTGAAGAAACAGTAATGGCTGAAGTCCCCCTTGAAGGACGAAAAGCCTACATAATAAAAGCGGAAGGCCCAAGTGCAGCGGTAGGAAAGCCAGGAGAAGCCATAAAAAAGATTCTGGAACGAAACAATGAGAAAATTTCCGCAATAATAACCGTGGATGTCGCATTAAAGTATGAAGGCGAGGAAAACGGCGAAGTAGCTGACGGTGTAGGAGTGGCGATCGGAGGGTACGGAGTTGAACGCTTCAAAGTAGAAGAAAACATGCTTAAACATAAAGTACCAGTTTATTGTGTAATAATAAAAGAGAATTTAGAACAAGCTATTTCGCCAATGCGAAAAGAAATAGTTAATGCAGCTGAAAAAGCAGTTGAACGCGTTAAGTTGCTTGTTAGGGAAAGAACTCGGGAAGGTGACGTTGTTATCATAGCAGGAATAGGAAATACCGTCGGTATAGGACAGTAGGGAGGTTGTCATATGGATGAATACTCGTACGTTCCAGGTGCAACTACTGTTGGAGCAGTTTTCGGGGAAGGCGTAATTTTAGCGTCTGAAAAAAGGGTTGTCTATCGGAGTTATATTTTAAGCAGGAATGCGAAGAAAGTTTTCAAGATAAACGAAAGAATAGGCATGGCTTGTGCAGGCTTAATTTCTGGCATGCAATATCTCCTAGGAGAATTAAAATCGAAAGTTTATCTATTTGAGCTTGAAACCCGAAGACAGATATCTGTAAAATCGACAGCGAGACTATTATCAAACATGCTATTTGAAGAAAGAGGAAGATTTGCAACGGAAATTCTAATTGGGGGAGTAGATGTAAGTGGTGCAAAACTGTACATAATCGACAGATTCGGTTCGGTGATCCCGGATAACTATGCAGCGGTAGGTTCAGGGGCTCAAATCGCAATTGGAGTTTTAGAAGAAGGATACAAAAAGGAGATGAGTATCGAAGAAGCGAAAGAACTGGTGATTAAATCTGTAAGATCAGCTGCGAGTAGGGACGCTATGAGTGGAAACGGCATAGATGTCCTAACAATAACAAGTAATGGTGCCCTCGAAAACACTTTTGAAATTTGAAATATAAATAGGCTAATTACGGTAAATCTTAATGTTTGAAGATAAAGAAGAAAAAGCATATACTCATATGCAATCCATTATCGATTTTTTACTGCTATTTCTATTCTTTTTATCAAATTTTCTACTTCCATTTGGTTGTCTTTTCATGCAAAATTTTTTCATGGATTGAGGTCTTCGCTTGCGCCTCAGAATAGAGGATGGAACGCGTCATGATTCTCTACGGCGTCCGTAAAGCGTCTGCAACCAATGTTTTCACGTTCTTCAGAGGGGCATATTAGGCCTTTGAACCAGAGAACCTTTTATAGGTTGATTCAGCCTCATTAGGTTGCTGGTGCTCTGGGATGTCGAGAGCCTACAGGATAGCTGTTCTGCCGGGGGACGGCGTCGGCCCAGAGGTTGTCGACGCAGCTGTAAGGGTT
>JAEOSG010000254.1 GCA_016840485.1 Candidatus Baldrarchaeota archaeon | reverse complement strand
TCGTAACGCATTAAAAACCAGTCTTTGAACAATTTGCGGAATGATATGCGTTCACCAACGATTTTGGAGAAGTATCTTTTTAGTTCGGATGTAAATATCACGAGTCCTCCCTGCATGTTTATCAGTTGGGCGAGTGTGACTTCAGTATCTCTATATTTGAAGGGTTTACCTGCCCATGAGAGGACCATTACTGGTATCACATTTAGCTTGGGAGTTCTTACCATGGTCATTCTGCCATCTGCTGCCGGAAGCTCCAAAAACGCGCCGAAGTCAGAGGTGTCTGTCAACCAAATGAGCAGTCTAAACATTTAGGATCTATCAATACCAACATACCCACCTAGATAGCGATAGCTTATACCCTAAGATATGTACATTACCTTGCGAAATACTAATTTCAAATTTGTTCTCTTTGTACTACCTCGTATTTCACCTTGTTCAACCAGTCTTCGATTATACGGACTCCAATTGCTATTAGGAGAAGCCCGCCAGTGACAAGCCCGATTCCAAACCACGCTCTCGACACCATTTATCACCTCCTTTTAAGTAGTTTAGCGATTAGGAAAATTCCCAATCCGATAAGTAAACCAGCACCCAGGGCTGTAAGGATATCTTCCGCTCTGATTGAAGTTTCTGCGGTTATTACTGGTTTTGAAAACCCACAGTTAGGGCATTCCTCTATTTTCCCATATTTAAGTCTTAGTTCTTTGACTTCTCTCAATTTGGTATTGCAAAAAGGACAGTTATCTTGTTTTAGGTATTCTAACAGTTTGTCATTTATTTTGCCTTCCCTAACCATCTCCGCCCTAATAAGGTCTAGAGACCGCCTGAGCTTCTTTGGAACCTTAACAGTAGTGTAATACGAACTCATAGGTATACACCTCATCTTGGTAAGACAGGTTTACATTTAAACTAGGTATACCTTGTCTTTTTAAACTTTTTGATGCGCTATAGTTAAAGTAGAACTAACCAACGAAGACAAAAATAGCATGGTTTGGGGGAATTAATATTTACTACCTTAATAGAAAATATAAGAGTTATAAACCGTCTTACGTAATCTGTTTCGTAAGACTCAATATTTGTAATTAGGATCTTTACTCTCTTACTTTTCGTCATTACATCTAAATCTCAGGATTTATTTGGTGCTTTATGCAGTATTATGCTTGTAATTTTAATCGAAAGTTTAAAGTTTAAAATTGATAAATCGATTATTGGTGAACAAAGTTGACACTTGGGATCGCAGTTAAATGCGAAGATGGTATTTTGCTTGCTTGTGACAGTAGAAGTGTCTATGGTAGAGGTGTTCCGATTCAACGAGAGACAAATAAGATTCATTACATTGAAAGAGAAGGAATAGCGGGTGGCCAAGTTCTTATTTTAGGAGCTGGAACCGTGGCCTTTATTGATAAATTTCTTCGCTTATTTAGGGACACTGATCTGACCAGTATTTGCGAAGAGATAAGGCAGAAAAATCTTCATTTATCACATATTGTGAACAAAATTGCTGAACCGCTGATTCGTGCACTATTCAGAGAATATGTGGAAGAAAGAAAACTTAGCGATCTGTATAGTTTATCACTTATTCTTGGCGGGTTTGAAAGAGATAAAGTAGCAGAAGCCTTTGTCCTATGGGATATTGGACTCGCAGAACCTGTTGACGGTTTTAGTACAATTGGTTCAGGAGCTGCATATGCGGAATTGTTCCTGAGATACCTACTTCCAGCTGAGAGAAAAATTGAGGACGTAATAAAGCCAGTTTGCTACACTATTAGACTAGTGGAAAGTATTGACCCTTATGTAGGTGGAAAAATTAATATCGCATCGATTAAACATGGAGGAAATATTGAAAACCTCTCAGAAAAAGTTCCTGAAATCTCGGTAGAAAAAGCTAAGAAATTATTAGATTCTGCAATGAACGAATTAAGGAGAGGATTTAATGAGTAAGAAAGAGAAAAATGACAAAGATGATCGAAAAAAAGATATAGACTACTTTACAATACGTATAAAAGCAATAGACTTTGAAAAGGACTTTGAACGGTTTAGAGCGCAAATACGAACAGTTATTGATGAAAGCATAGTAAAAAAATTCTTTGACTAAGGTAATAAAACTATACTTGAACATTTTCTTTAGTTTTTTGTATTTTCCCTCTATGAAATCGTTTAGTACGTCCTCTATCTTTCTTCGATGTTCTAAAAATTTTAATATTTTCTGGACAAATATTTGATGATGTAGGGGGAATCTTATGTGTTCTAGTAATGTGTTGTCTAAGATTTTTCGTAGAGATTTGAAGAGGTGGTTTTTTGTTTCTGCTTTAGTTTTTGCTTTACTATATGTTGAGTTTGTTTTCTTTCATATTCCTGTGTGGAGTCAATAGAAGGACTGGCAATCTACCAAAAGTTAACAAAACTAAACTACTCACCTTGCTTTTCCTCTAGAAGAGTAACTATAAGCGCCGGTCCCATAATTTCTTCCCGCTCTCCCTCCCCGATAACCCTAACCTTGACCGGAATTTTATTCTTCCTCATCTTTTTGATGAATGGTTCGAATATTGTGTCGCTCCAAATTGCTTTTGGTATGCAGATCCACATTGACTCATATATTCCTTGACGAGTTTGATGCGTCCTTTTAGTTATGTTCCCCTTTTGCTCCCTCAATTTATCACAGCCCTTCATAACAAATCTAGTTAACAACATTTACAACAACCCCTTCTCTTAACTCTTCTTACGAATAACCTAATCACCAAAATAATCACAAATCTTATAACCAACTTTGTTAACAAAATTAATACAACAACCGAATGAACCCCACACCACCAAACCCAAAAGGAGGCAACAACACTTGTACAACACCAAATGCCGTTTCTACATCAAAATCGGAAATGCCTAATCAGCAACGCCATATGCGCCTCCCCCGTAGAACACGGGAAAGAAATCCTCTGCGACACCTACAAATTCGACTTCAAAAAATGGTTCGAACAAGAAATCTTAAAATTAGCTGAAGACACCATTGCTTCAAGCAAACCAAACAACATAACATGTCATGTTATCGCATTCAAAGTAATGATAAAACTAATGGGAACAGAAATAGACCACAAAATCGACTACACCTACGAAGACCTATACAACATCATAAAGAAAAACTGGAAAAACATAGAAGAAAAACTAAACAAACAACCAAAACACCACTCCATAAACCCAAACCAATCCCAACAGCAAAACCCACCCC
>JAEOSG010000253.1 GCA_016840485.1 Candidatus Baldrarchaeota archaeon | reverse complement strand
ATGAAATGGGAAGGTGGAAAGCATCAAGCGAGGTTACAAAACATCATTGAACATGTCAAACCGATTCTCGACAAATACGGTGTTCACGGAAGCTTCAGGCTCGGCTATATTGCCTTTGCAAAGGAATACGTTTACATGCACTACAAACCACATCGCAGACACAAGCAATGGAAGAGACTTCTAACGGAGGATGATTTGATACTAAAATACAAGAGGATGGGTTGCGATGAGCATGTTCTTAGGGAGGTGCTTAAGGCAGTCAAGTCTTTTAAAATAGTTGTAGACAAAGAAACAACGCAAAAGGTAACAATGTAACAACAAAAAAGTTTTTATAGTGCTACAATATTATTGTAAACATGGCAGTAGAAGAGGTTAGTTCAAAAGATGTAGCCATAGGAGAGGATTCTGTACCTATACCAGATGAGCTTAGGGAGTTGCAAACAGAGTTAATCAACCTAAACACAAAACTAGTCTTTGCTGTGGCGACTTGTGATTGTGAAAATAAGGAAGAGTGTGATGTTTACAAGAACTCGAAGGAGATTGCCAAAGTTCTTAAGAAGATGCAGGATGTAATCACCATAACAACTAAATCTACCAGAAAAAAGAGTAGAAGGCAATCATAACATTTTTTAACATTATAAAAAACATCTAAAGTCTTAAGGTTGCATAACTATTTTATTTTTCATCAATAACATTATCAACATGGTTAAAGTGGAAGGTGGTGATGAATTTTACTTCGACTTGTATTATGTAAAGGAGCATTATTACAAAGAAGCTGTCGGAAAAGACGGGATAGTCAACAAAATCCCCGTTACAAAGTGCAAGTTCTTAATCAACCCAGATGATAAGTACTTAAACCAACCTCACGTCGAAGTTGTGTCTCACAGACGTATAAAAGTTCAAATCATGGAGATAAACCGTGTCGGTGGGATAGTAGCTGAACCTCGTTATCTTATAGGCTTGCGTTTCGTAGATGGGAACAAAACAACACCTGTGTTCCACATAATGGTCAAAAACGACAAAGAATTCAGGGAGAAGGTTGTTAAGGAGTTGGAGTATTACTTAAAAACCTCAAGTCTTATAACATAATAAGGTGATGTAAATGGCAACTGAAGTTGAGACCTTTGAAATCCGACCAGAAATCATAGTTCAGGCTTTTGACGTAGAAACCACACTCGAAGCTTTTAGTCTAAACGACATAGAGGAGTTTTACATTGAACACGGTGGATGGGCAGACCCTCTTGGACAGTTAGCCTCTGCAATAATGGGGTTTATCGAAGATGTCGCTAATCGAGTAAAAGGAGACCTTATGGGATGGCTAAGGGATATTTATAACACGGTAAGCGGTATTCCGAGCAAAATAAGCGATATTTTTTCCAGATTAGGTGGTATTAGAAACATTGTTGATGATATATTAGACAAAGTTAGAGGTTTACCAAGTACAGTGGGTGAAATATTAGGTAAAGTTAGTGGAGTCAGAAGCATTGTGGATAGTATATTAAATATAGTTAAAGGTCTTCCAAGTAAAGTAGGTGAGATACTGGGTAAGATTGGTGTGGTCAGTTCTACAGTTAAAGACATATTTAATAAGATTAAAGATATCCCACAAAAGATAGCAGATGGATTCAAAAATGTGTTGAATTCGATACGTGACATCTACGATAAGGTTAAAGAAATACCTCAAAAAATCTCTCAAGGATTTGAAAACGTTCTAAAGAATATAGGAATTATCGTAGATAAAGTAAAAGACCTCCCACAAAAGATAGCTGAAGGTTTTGAAAATATTGGGAAAACTCTTAGTGACATATTCGAAAAGGTAAAAGAACTACCAGAGAAAATCTCTCAAGGATTCGAAAATGTTCTAAAGAATTTAAGCGAGATTGTAGAGAAGGTTAAAGATTTACCGCAGAAGATAACAGATGGGTTTAAAAACGTGTTGGATAACATGCGTGCAATCTTTGACAAAGTCAAAGATTTACCTCAGAAAATATCTGATGGATTTAGAGATGTTCTGAAGAATTTGGGTGAGATTGTCGATAAGGTTAAAGATTTACCACAAAAGATAGCTGAAGGGTTCAGTGAAATAGGTCGTAAGATGAGTGAAATCTTTGACAAAGTAAAGGAATTGCCACAGAAGATAGCTAAAGGATTCGAAGAAGCAAGTAAAACTATAAGCGGAGTAGTTGAAGAGGTTAAAAAGATTCCAGAGAAGATAAGCAAGGGATTTGAGGATGTAATTGAAAAACTCAAAGCGTTACCAGAATTGCCACAAAAAGTATGGCAATTCATACAACAAAACATCGTTCAGCCACTTGAAGAACACGTAGTTAAGCCAATAAAAGCGTTCTTTGAAGACTTATGGAATGAACATATTAAGCCATTCTTTGACAAATTAAAAGACATACCATCAAAGATGGCTGAAATCAGTAAGGCATTTCAAGGATTCGTCAACCCATTGGTCGGCATAGCACAATTCTTCGACCAGATTAGACAGAAGTTCATAGATTTCGTAACAAACATTCCGAATTACATCAAAGCCATAGGAGATTTCTTTGGCGATATAGCAAAAGACCCATTAGGTTGGTTCAAAGACAACGTGGTAAAGCCTTTAGCGGATGCCTTTAGTGCAATAGGTAAGTGGGTATGGGAGCATCTACCAGATTGGTTCAAGAACGCTATAACGACAGCCCAAGATTGGTTCTCCGATGCTAAAGATTGGTTAGCAAAGGGATGGAAAGATTTTGTGGATTGGGTTAGCAAGATACCAGAACACCTTAAGGGTATAGGAGACTTCTTCAAGCCATTGACTGATAAAGTTAAAGAATTCTTGGAAGACCCAATTGGAGCTATAAACAACGCTGTTAAGTGGGTATATGATGCGTTCAAGTCGGCAGTTACATGGGTTTGGGACGGATTGAAATGGGTATTCAGAACAATAGCCAAATCAGTATCTGAATTCTTCACAGATGTGATAGGGACAATTACACAGTTCTTGACGGATAAATTGTGCAACTTTGCGGTAGGATTGACGGATTATGCATGGAAGTTGCTAATGGGTATTTACAACAAGGTTAAGGGGAGCTTCGAAACAGTAGGTAAAGAGCTATCGAAGTTGATGACTTCTTTAATAAGCTCGATAACATCGACTTGGGGAGAATACTTAGAAAAAAGCATGATGCCTATTTTAGAGAAAATAAGGACGGGGAAGAGTAGACAGTTCATA
>JAEOSG010000022.1 GCA_016840485.1 Candidatus Baldrarchaeota archaeon | reverse complement strand
GATCGTAGGCAATAAGAGCATATGGTTCAAACTTCGCGTATTTCATTAGATTAAAATTGTTTTTCCTGTAGAGAATTTTTCCCTCTCTGAGAATAAGTGAGAAGAGAGAGGATTTAACAAGTTCTTTGACTGTGAGTGGAATCATTTGCACAAATAAGTTAAATTTTGATGTAATTTCCATAAGTTTCCTCCAATTTGACAAAAGTTTTTTCTTATTTTTAAATAAAACAAGTAAATCGATGTCGCTTCCCTCATCATAATCGCCTCTAGCATAACTTCCAAAAAGTATAACAGCTATAACTCCCTCTGTTTCTCCAATCTTTTTCGCCAAGAAAGTAATTTCATTAAAGCTATATGGCTTCAATGCAAGTCCTCCTTAAAACTTCAAGAGTCTCGTCTAAAACTCTTATTGCTTCCCTTGCCCTCTCACCATTTACTCCACCATACCCAAGAACCCCGTAAATAGACCATAGAATATCCCATTTTTCAACAAGTTCCGGGAACTTTGTTCTAAGCCACTCTCGCCTCATCCGATGTGCTGTTCTAGGATTATCATGGAAGTGAAAGCCCTCTTTTGAGGCACATGCCTCAATGGCTTGTTCCAATGATCTGATAGCTAATAAACCTACATTAGAATATCTACCTGCTCTAAACTCGCTTTTAGCACCATCTCTATTCTCTAAGGCAATTTTCCAGTGATGGTAAAGGCCACCCAATTTAATAACCTTAAATCAATTGTTAATTATTAACAAATTTAAATTTGTTGTAACATATTACGGTTCAGGCTAATCAAATCAGCTAGCAAAGCGAATGTTAGAATGAAACTGGTTGCAAAATCTCATGAAACATTGTTATAATCAATTAAATAACACAAAAAATTAACCAAATGTTTTACATTGCAATTAACATTCTAGTTTAAAACTTCTCTAATCGCAATTCGATCATCATGATTGAGATGCCTTGTAAATCGAATAAAAGTGGATAAGGAATGTTAGCCAGGAAATATATAAATTTAAGATATGTCATAAAAACTTGGTTGATGAATGGTTGAGGATTCCTATGTTACCTTTAGAATATATTGTTAAGGTTGTACTTATTACATCTTCTGGTGCATTGTCTCCAGGTCCTCTCACAGCATCAACAATTGCTGCTGGTTCCAATGAGGGGTGGAAAAGCGGGTTTAAGATAAGCGTAGGGCATATGGCTGTAGAATTTCCCCTCGTGTTCTTAATAGCTTTTGGCATCGCATCCTTGCTTACAACACCTATTGTTGAAAAAGTGATAAGCTTCGCTGGTGGTACACTTCTAATTATATTGGGTGTTTTTATGTTAAAAGATGTATTTAAGAAAGAGCTTGGCGATATGAACGCTTCCAGCGACACTGTACGATCACCTGTTATAATTGGTGTTTTACTTTCTCTTTTAAACCCGTATTTTTTGGTTTGGTGGATACTTGTGGGAGGATCTTTAATTATTGAAGCTGTTATACTTGCCGGCTTAATAGGTGTAGGGTTAATGTTTATTGCACATATCTGGATGGACTACGCATGGCTAATGTTAATTTCCGAACTTTCTAGGCGAGGGAAACAAATTCTCAAAACAAAAGGATACAAAGTACTGTTAGCTGGAATTTCACTTGCCCTAATATTCTTCGGACTCGACTTCATCTCCCTATCAATATTTGGTTCAGAATTGCTCTTATAAAGAAAATTCATAAAAGCATTCTGTAAATATTAATTCTTAACAGCAAATTTTTAACCAAATGTTATCTTAATAAACCATAAAATAGTAGGTTTGTGATGTATATCGATATTCTATGGTGATTTGGGTAGATAGGGTGAGATTAAGATATAGCCGGGGAAGGATATTGTTCCGATTACAAAATAGGTGATGCCGAGCACTATGGAAAGTAAAGACATTAGATATACGATTTTTCTCCGATTTCTAACAGATGTTGGCAGTTTTTTGCATCGACGCGTTACGCAGATCGTTAATATGCCTCCAAGGACTGTTATTCCGCTTTCAAAAAATGGTATTCGTAGCAGCGCCGTGTATGTTGGTACAGGGCCAAGAAAATAAGTGTAATATGAAATGTTTAGTACAATGTTATTGTTTTCTTTTCTAATGGTCCAGCGAGAGAGGAAACCTTGTCCTGCATGTTTTGCATATGGTCCATATTTCTGAGAAAATGTGAAGTTCCATTCAACCCAAGTTTCAAATTTCAGCATATCAGTTTCATTAAAATTGAAAGATTTTACAACTGAAGAATACTTGCCGCTTTCAACGCTATAATTAGCCAAATAGAAAGTTAAACTGTCGGATAAATTATCATATGTAACTTCAAAAGCCCCCCTAATAAAGAAACCATTTCCAATGTTATTTTTCTCTGAGGAAACCAAATTCTCCAAGTTAAAGAAGACGCAGTTAAGTACATCGGTATTTGCCGTAATTTTTGACTTAACAATTAGCCTATGAATGGTAATGTTATGGGGAGTTGAAAGACCCTTACGATAAAGTTGATGGAAAGCATCCACTAAATACTTTCTCTCTGGAGTATCAAAGCTATGAATTCTTTTTTGCCAAGATGAATTACAAAGTATTCCACCGGCATGATGGGGAATTCCTACAAATATTCCGACTCCGAAGAACATGTAAAAACTTTTGTTTGAGTTTATGATACGCGTTACATTCCCTGGAAAATACGGGTCATCGTAAGTTAATGCGTACATGTAAAAGTTGGGGTCTGACACATTGTCGCTTAGAAAGGTATCTCCACAAGAACCTGTTCGAAGTAGGCTCCAAAACTCACCGTATTGAACCAGTTTATGGCTATATTCAAAGTTAAAGGTATAGAGGAACAGTAAAAGATTTCCCAGGATCATGCAGATAACACTCAGAACAAATAAATAAGTACACAAAGATCCCCTTTTCATCGCCATTCCTCCATTCTTATAAACAAGTCATACAACAATAAATCTTCTACATACTTCCAATAGCGCGCGCTAATTTTAATCTTATGTATCGGTTTGGGACTCTTCATTTTCTCTTTTTGACAAGTTCTTGCAGTAAATATGTGTTGTGATAACTGTAGTGACAGCGAGAAATAAAATGAATATTTCAATCCATGGTGGTCTTCGAATTTTTGTATAAGCTGGGACAGGAGGGTGGTAGTGAGTGTTATCGATCATTATAGATACGTTAATGGTATCATTTGTTATTTTTTTGAAACCCATTCTGCAAGTGTTGCATTTTCAGCAAAAATCATATCCGGACCATAGAGCTGTTCAAAAGAAACATTCCACCAACCTAAAATAGAGAAACTCCAAGAATCATCAGAATTAAAACCAATGTCCAAAACAGTCCTATTTTCATCCGCCATAAAGAAAACAAAACCCTTATCAGGATAATATGTCAATGCAGAGACACGTAAATAGGCAAAGCCACCCGAAGTTTCATTCTTTTCACTTACCTTAGTGTAAGATTGGTGTAATAAACTCAAGGTGTAAATGTTATTATTCGCGGAAATATTCAAAACAATCTCGAGATAATATATTGTAATATTATGAGGTGTCGATAGTCCGTGTTCAAATAGCTTACAATGAGGATCATCCTCAGCATTATTAAGCCATTCAGAAGCAAATATAGGGAAACAAGGAGCAGACAGCGCAGCAATAAACTGAACAGGAACCCAAAAACGTGTTTTTTATATGAACGCTAAAATTAAAGGAAAGATGGAAAACGCGTAGATCATTAACGTTAGCGCTTAATGGAACATCTTTAACATACATTTCACTTTCGCTCTGAATCATTTTCCCTCCGCCGCTACGGACTACTGTCCAAAACTCGGAGAACTGAACTAATTTACTACAGTAATCTGGATCAACTATATAAATGGTTAGTAGAGATGCATCAGTAATCATGATAATAATTCCCATTGAAAATAAAAGTTTAAGCATTTTTTGGCTTCCATATGTTGCATCCTCTTTATGGTTACCACTACTTCCATATACAAAAAATAAAGTTTTGTGTCGTTATTTTATGTAAGGGTTGTAGCCTTCTATGACGAATATGAAGCCTGCAACCTTTAGATGCGATATTTCTGGTACTGCTAGGAATTTTAGTTCTATTGACTGGCTTATCCCATTGTTGAAGTCGGCTCACTCATTTTCATTTTACCGTTAAAATTTTTATTTTTTGTTGCAACAATGATAATCGATGATAACTACTATGTTTTTATTGGTTTTCACATGTTAACAGAAATTTACGGAAGAAATCTATACTTTTGACTTAACATGATGTATGACACTGCCAGAATTGATATGGCACCTTTGCTTTAGTCTTTTAGTATGGCAAGTGAGCAAACAAAATAGTCTGTATGGAGCTAGGTGATGTTAAAGGGTATTATGCTTATGTTATAGATATTATGTATATTCCAAGGATTATAGTTGCTATGCCTAGTATACGTAGTTTGTCAAGTTTTTCCTTAAGTACTGTAACTCCTAAAACTGTTGAAAACAGCGGGGAACTAGATGTTATTATTGTTGATTTTGCTGCACCTATCAGATTTATTGAGAAAAGAAATAATATTGCTCCGAGACCTATTCCAAAAATACCGCCAGTCAGTAGAGCAATTAAACCTGACCTTCCTAAGCTTCTGATCTTCCTTCTTTTACCCTTTTTAGATAGTATTAGGAGCCAGACGATTAGGTTAAGAACTATTAGTCTCACTAAGTTAAGAAAGAAAGGTTCTATGTTTAGGAGAAGAATTTTAAGAATTGGTATGCTTATCCCCCAACACATCGCAGTTAATATAGCTGCTACTAACCCTTTAACCATATGTTTGCTTTCACTTTTCTCAGCTTTGAAAAAAAGTAGAAAAATCCCAAATATGACGAGAATTGCGCTTATGAAAGTCCATATGTTGACTGCTTCTTGCAAGAAGAAGTACGCAAAAATTGAAACGAAGAGAGAATATGTATAGGCTACTGGGTATCCTATTGCTACTCCAGCGTCGCGTAAAGCTATAAAAAATAGGCAGTCGCCTAGCAATATTCCTACCGAAACATTTGCAACTATAAGAAATAGAAGCCAAGTGGTTAACTTATTAATTTCATTCAAGTTCCCGAGAAATATTGTTGCAAGAAAAATGAATAGCAAAGCTGAAAATGCTCTAATACCGTTTGCAACAATAACATCTGAATCTTCCTCCTTTAACCCAACTTTGTAAAGTACTGCCGCCAAGGACCATGAAACTGCTGTTAAAATACTTAACGCTACTCCAATCTCTTCTACGGACAAAGTTTACACCCATCTTGATGTATAAGAGTTAAATTGTACCTTTTAATGAAAACAATTAGTTAGTTAAATGTATCGCAGAAAACATTAGAAAGCAAGATTTGTTTTAATTGAAAACAAGGTTTTAAATTAAACGTGGCAACAGTAAGTCTGAAGTTTACACTTTAAAATATTTTACGGGAACTTCCTTAGTTTCTTTTAGCCCACTATCTGTTGTTAGGAGTATCCCCTTATTAAGGTAAGCGACGCTAAGTGTATAGCAGTCAGCTAGAGATAGAAGATCTCGATACTTACACTTAAAGTTTCCAGCCATTAGGGTATTTTCCTCGTCAGTTGGTACGATCTTCAATGGTGATGATAATATCCAATAATATCTTGTTTTTGCAACGTCTTTTCCGAGTTTTTGACATGTCTTATAATAATACTCTGCTAAGTTAACGTGAGAAATTAAGCCCGAAGCTGATTTGCCTAAAATCTCATTCATATACGGTTTCACTCTTTTATCGCCGATGAAATATAGAGTGAGAACTCCTGCATCAATAACATATGTTTTCACTCTTTTCTGCCTCCTCCCTATGCTCTCGGTCTAACTCTTTGATTGCTTCAATAAGTTTATCTTGATATTGCTTATCAATACCAAAAAGTTCTTCAAAAGGCTTAACTGGGACTATTATAATTTCATTTCCGGTATCTTTAAGTATGAGTTTGCTTCCTTTCTTTATTTTATATTTACGTCTCAATTGAGAAGGTATTGTTATCATGTATCTCTCTGTCACACTTACTACATAGGTCTCCTTTGAATCCAATTCTCTCACCTGCTTACATGTTTTCATGTTATAATGCAAACATGTAAGTATATAATTGTTACTAGGGGATAAATAAAAGTATGGTTAGATTTTTTGTATACCTATTGCCATAAGTATTAGGGCTTCCATCAGTTTATATGCTTCTACGATGTTTTGAGCGGTATAACCTACGATGTTCCCGTCTATTCTTTTAACATTTGGGACTAGTTCCGCTACATCCGCCATCGTTGAATCCGTGAACTCCAATTCAACATTTAGAGGTATTTGAGGCTTAAATGGTTCAATTTGTTTGTTTTTTACTTTTTCAAGTGCTTTTGGAACATGTTTTCTTATTTCTTTTTCTATGGTTTTTGGATGTTTTGTTAATGCCGCTCTGCGTCCCAAAGCATACTTGGTGATCACTGTTTCAATGTTTGGTATAAGGGTTTTAGCGTGCTCAGTAAGTTTATCGTCCCCAGTAACAAGGGAAACTGGTACATCGTAGTGACCCGCCACTGCAGCGTTTAGCCAGAACTCGCTTACTTCTAATCCATTGACCTTGATTCTCTGTATTGTTGAGCCGCTTATTGTGTGGTCTAAGATTGAATGAACGGTTCCTTTCTTTGAATGGTAACCTAAGAATATGGCTGTATCGAAACCTTGGTCTATGTTAGTAACCATGCATGTAGCTCTTGGAAAACCTGTTACCACATCAACGTATTCCGGTAAATCCTCTATTAGGAGATTTATCATTGTTCCATGCGAATCTGCTACAACGATTTTCTTCACACCATATTCCTTTGCTGCTTCAACTGCGGCTTTAACTTCTAGTGTCATCCATTTCCTAGCTCTCTCATACTCTTTGGAATCAGATATCACGTGTTTTAAAGATACTACGCCAACAATACCTTCCATATCAACTGAGATAAAAACCTTCAAGCATTATACCTCCATTGCAAATTTGAGTTAGCTTTCATAATATTCGCCCTTAATTATTTTAGTTTCTCTATCAACTTGCCTTTTAGATTAGTTTTCTAATTTAACGAATTAGAAGAAGTTATTTAACCAATTTGTTTTAATATTTTAAAGAGATTGTTCAATATAATGAATCAATGTCTATCATTATTAAATTGTTTAATAATGTAGTGAAGATTACTAAGTGAAATTTTGAAAGACTATTAATTATATGAATTTTTTAGAAAATTTAATAGTTTAGAAAGAACATTAGATAAAATTTTATGTTAAACTGTCAAACTGTTTTTAGGTTTATGAGATAAATTTTTAAATATTCAAATTTTCTTATTTTAGCAAAAAGTTGCCCTCTAACTTACTTTCTCGATTGAAAAAGATATTAAATCTAGCTTAAAAATCGGATAAGAGGTGGATAGGAGTGGATGTCGCAGTTGAACCAAAATGGTGGTATCTATGGATCCCCCTAGTAGCTAGCCTCGTAGCACTCGGTATAATTGCGTACCTTATAACATACATTAAAAAGAAGCCTGCTGGAACGGAGAAAATGAAGGAAATCGCAGAAGCTATCAGAATAGGTGCCAAAGCCTACTTAAAACGTCAGAACACAACAATAGCGATAGTTGCAGCAATCATAGCAATATGCCTCTACATATACGACTTTATTAACCATGGTGGAGCTCCATACTACTCGCTTGCGTTTATCTTAGGGGCTGCAGCATCAGCGCTTGCCGGCTATATAGGTATGAACATTTCCACAATTGCCCATGTTAGAACCACTGAAGCTGCTAGAAACCATAATCTTCCTGAAGCAACGAAGATTGCTTTTCGTGGTGGTGCTGTTACGGGTTTAGGTATAACAAGTATAAGTATCCTAGGCGTTACTCTTCTCTACTATCTGTATTCTTCAATTACTGGTACTCTAAACCCGGAACTTATAGTTAGCTTTGGCTTCGGTGCCAGTTTAGTGGGTCTTTTCGCTCAGCTTGGAGGAGGAATCTATACTAAGGGTGCGGATGTAGGTGCGGATATAAGTGGAAAAGTTGAAGAGGGAATTCCTGAAGATGATCCGAGAAACCCGGCGGTCATCGCCGATCTAGTTGGAGATAACGTGGGCGACTGTGCAGGAAGAGGCGCAGACCTGTTCGAGTCCTTCACTGATAATATTATTGGTGCTATGATTCTTGGTTTAGCTCTTGCAGCGTACTTCGGTTTTGAGGGTGTAGTATTTCCATTGGTTGCTGGCGCTATCGGCATAGTGGCTTCAATCGTCGGTATCTTAGCTGTGGGTACGATCAAAAAAGATGATCCAATGATGTCAATAAACATAGGATACGTTTTGATGGGTGTTACTGCGGCGATTTTGTTCTACATCTCCGTAGTGTTAATGTTAGGAGGGAAACTCATCTTTTTCGTAGATATTGTCATTGGTATAATTACTGCGGTTTTAGTTGGCCTATTAATTCAATATTATACAAGTTACCAGTATAGGCCGGTTAAAAGTATAGCTGAGGCAGCAAAAACAGGGCCTGCAACGAACGTTATTACTGGGTTAGCGGTTGGTATGAAAAGCACTGGACTGCCACTTATTGTGTTATCTGCTGCGATAATAATTTCGTACATAGTTTCTGGTGGGTTAACTGACCATAAACTTGGTTTTTATGGGATTGCTATGGCTACATTGGGTATGTTATCGATGACCAGTATAATTATGTCCTCTGACACATTTGGTCCAATAACTGACAATGCTGGTGGAATTGCAGAGATGTCAGGTCTTGGCGAAGACGTTAGAAAAATAACCGATATGTTAGACTCCATTGGAAACACTACGAAAGCAATAACTAAGGGTTACGCTATGGGTTGCGCTACCCTTTCAGCGTTCGTCCTGTTTGCATCTTACCTTGAAATAGTTTCTAGGAGGGTTCCAAGCTTCACTATTGATTTAACATCGCCTGTAACAATTCTTGGATTATTCCTCGGAGGAATTGTTCCATTTATATTCTCGGCGTACGCTATAGAAGCTGTTGGAAAAGCAGCATTCAAAATTGTAGAGGAAGTAAGAAGGCAGTTTAGAGAAATACCTGGACTAAGGGAAGGAAAAGCGAAGCCTAGATACGATGTGGCTGTTGACATCGCAACGAAAGCAGGTATAAGGGGAATGATTATTCCAGGTTTGGTGGGCATTATAAGTCCAATCATTGTAGGTAAACTTTTCGGTGTTGAAACGCTTGCTGCATTTCTCCTTTCGGCGACAGTAACCGGTGTGATTTTGGCTATTTTCATGTTTAATGCTGGTGGTGCATGGGACAATGCAAAGAAGTATATAGAGACTGGTGTTTTTGGAGGTAAGGGAAGTGATACGCATAAGGCGGCTGTTGTCGGTGATACTGTTGGTGATCCATTGAAGGATACGAGCGGTCCTTCGCTTCACATATTGGTTAAGTTGCTGAACATCATTGCGCTGACCTTAGTCGTGTTGTTCTTAAATCCGATAATACTGCTTTTATTAGGCTAAAACTCATTCTTTTTTTATTTAAAGAATTTTATATAAGTTTTCGTTTATATTAAAGCTTTTAGATAATTATATTCAGATGTATTTAAAAATCATTAGCTACCTTTATGTATTCAAAATTCTTTATTGCAAAACTGCTCTCCCTCCAACCCGATTTATACATTATTGCGCGAATTGCCGACTGTTGAAAGCAACAAAAAAGCAAATGAAAAATTTGGAGAAAATGAGGGGAAAAGAATGTTAGGCATAACCATCTTCATATTTGCTACGGCCCTTATCGGCGTTGCAGGTGCAATCGCCTTTCTTCGACTTGTAGACAAATACGACACTGGAACTGAAGAGATGCGAAAAGTATGGCTGGGAATAAGACAAGGTTCCAGCACATATCTTAGCAGACAGTTCAAATCTATTTTATCAATAGCGGTAGTACTTGCAATACTCATAGCAGTACTAGGCTACATATTCCCTGTAAAGACGGAAATAGGGGTAGACTACCTCTATGGAGTTAAAATTGCAGGAGCATTCATGCTAGGTTCACTTTTCTCGTTACTTGCAGCTTATATTAGTATGGATGCCTCAACACGAGCAAACGTGAGAACAACAGCGGCCGCAGTAAAAGGTTCACGTGAAGCTCTTACCGTAGCAACTTACGGAGGAACAGTACTCGGCTTATCCGTTATTAGTATGAGTCTACTAGGTTTAATTGCACTCTACATACTGTTTAAAGATCCGGGAATACTTGCTGGCTTCGGCTTTGGTGCAAGTTTAGCAGCACTTTTCGCCCAGCTTGGAGGAGGAATTTACACGAAAGCAGCAGATATAGGAGCTGACCTCGTAGGCAAAGTTGAGATGGGAATCCCCGAGGATGATCCTAGAAACCCAGCGGTCATCGCCGATCAGGTTGGGGATAACGTAGGTGACTGTGCGGGAAGAGGCGCAGATCTATTTGAATCTGTGACAGCGGAAAACATAGGTGGCATGATAATTGGACTCATAGTCTACTTCATCTTCTATTATACTACGGGCATACGTGTTGAACTATTCATCATATTGCCGTTGCTGGTGAGAGCAATAGGCGTCTTCGCAACCTACGTTGGTGTAGGTGCATCGCTAGGGAAAAGAGAGTTCACCGATCCTATGACGCCTCTTAGAATAGGTTTTTTTGCAAGTGTTGTAGCGTGTGCAGCTCTACTTTACTTCGTGTTAGCAATGTTTATCCCGTATGCAACATATCTTTACGTAGCATCTCTCCTCGGAATATTAGCGAGTCTCTTTATTGTGTTCGAAACAGAGATTTATACGGCAAGTGAATCAAAACATGTTAGGAAAACGGCTGAAGCTGCGCAAACAGGTCCTGCAATAAACATATTGTCCGGTCTTGCTGCTGGAATGGAGTCAACCGCGCTACCGATTATAACGATTGTTGTAGCGCTCGTGGGTTCATTTTACCTCGGAGCATCATGGGCAGTAGTAAGTGGTTTGGGAGATATTTTTATTGGAGGAGTTTATGGCACAACGTTAGCGACGATGGGTATGCTTTCAGTTTGTGGAATGATTTTAACAATGGATGGTATTGGACCTATAGTTGATAATGCTGGTGGAATTGCTGAATTAAGTGGGGCTGAAAAAGAGTTAAGAGATAGATTGGAGCCTCTCGACGCTTTAGGAAACACTACAAAGGCTTTGACGAAAGGTTACGCCATGGCTTCTGCAGCTTTAGCTGCGCTTCTACTGTTTCAAGCGTTTATTTTAGAGGTTGCAAGATATGAGGCAGGTGTTTGGGACATTGTTAACCCAAGTCCAGAGGCTTTAACAGTGTTACTTCAAACAATAGAATCGTTTGTCAGCCAGATGGCGCTGAACAAAATAACTGTGGTTGTCGGGGCTTTTGTTGGAGGAATGATTCCATTCTTGTTCTCTTCAGCAGCTATAAAAGCTGTTGGAGACGCTGCCCATGTAATGGTTGAGGAAGTGAGGAGACAATTTAGAGAAATACCTGGACTAAGAGAGGGGACAACGCTACCAGATTATTCTCGATGCGTAGACATAAGCACGAAATATGCTCTTAAGAAAATGTTCGCGCCTGGGTTAATTGCCATAGTTTCGCCGATCATTGTTGGTTATCTTTTCGGCTGGGTTGCAGTGGGTGCACTAGTAATCGGGGCGACGATAACGGGAGTTCCACTGGCTATAATGATGATGTGGGGAGGTTGTATCTGGGACAATGCGAAAAAATACGTTGAGTCCGGTCAATTTGGAGGTAAAGGCTCACCAACACATGCAGCAGCTGTCGTTGGAGATACAGTTGGAGACCCATTAAAAGATACCGCTGGACCGAGCTTACACATATTGATTAAGCTATTGAATACGGTGTCTCTCGTCTTCATACCACTATTTCTCGTAGCACTACTCATAATCTAAAACTCATCTTTTTATTTCACATTAACTCTGGATGCTTATAGTGGTTCAGATGATTTCTAAGGGTGTATATGAAATTGATGCGAGGAAATAGGAGCATTACGTTGGTGTTTACTTCGCTAGGAAAACGATACATATTCTGGTTGGTGGATTGGTGGCTTTCGTAATAGCTTGGATAAACTTGTTAAAAATTTAGTGTAACCGTATTTGGAATGGGTGCAAAGGCTGGCTTTTAAGGTTTTCCCACCAGTTTTAGGAACCCTTTAATTCCGTTTGCCTTGTCTGCTGCACTCATGTGTTGGATGGCTCTAATGGCGTACACTAGAGCTGTGAGAGATGAATGCGCTAACATGGCATAGAGTGCGTAAAGTGGTGATATCTGTATCCATGACAGGTAGGGCATCAAAGGTAGCCAAGAGAATATTATCATGTATAAGACATACACGTTTCTTCTTCCATCCACTCTAGCGAAAGCTTTATCGAACTTGGTATATGCTGTTAATGCTTTCCCCATTGTTTGTCTAAATTGCATGTAACAATGCCTTACAAAACTGTCTGCAACAAGCATTGCTAAGCCCAGTATAAGTGGCAAATAGCCGTATCCTAGCAGATATAAACTTATGGCGAAGCTTACATACCATACTTGCTCATATAGCATATCAAAAGAATGTTCGATGTATCCCAGTTTTGTTAATATTCCTCTTGCTCTAGCCAATTTTCCATCTAAGCCATCTATTATTCCAACAATGTAGGCTAATACTGCTGCTACCTTCAAATAACCCAATAGGAAGAGAGAAGCTACGAAAAATGCTGCCAAGTTTGCGAAAATTGTTATTCTATTAGGAGTAATCCATGAAATATCGGATATCAAGTATACAAGACGGTCTTCTATCGGCTTATTTATGTAAGAAGTAAAGTGAAGACCTTTTTGCGTTCTAAATATTAGTTTTTTCTTAGCAAATTTAATTGATTCTTTGTCTTTTATTTTGACGCATATTGGAAACACTTCTCTTTTCAGTTCTACATGCTCTACTTTCATTCCGGAAACATTCAGTTTAATCACGTCTTGTCTTGCTTCTAGGGTTTTCACAATTTCATCTAAGGTTTTCTCCATCTTCATTACGTTTAAGTCTTCCTTAGTTATTTTACACACACCGATAAATTCGCCATTTGAATAGCAGATAACATTCTCTTTTATTTTTACTATTTCATTTGCAAATTCCCCATCGATAACAATATCTGAGCGCAGTATTAGCAGGTCGCTGTTCAAGAACTCACTTGGAATACTTGGAATTTCGCTGTTTTTTGCTTCAATATATGAGATGTTCATTTTTATTTCTTCGCCGTTTTTAAGCATGTTTATAATGTCTTCTCCTTTGAATCCCACCACGATGAGAACGTCTTTAATTCCAGCTGCTTTAATCGAATTCAGAATTCTTACAAGTAACGATACGCCGCATATTTTTATCAGAGCTAAGGGCCTATCTTTGTTGAATATGTGATCTTTGTAATGAGCTAATATTACAGCTTTCATCCTCCTCACCTCACAATGCATAAGTTAAAATGAGTAATTCGCTACTTTTAGCCAAGTTATATTGAAGGCATTTATATTTAGCTTTAAAGAATATAAATTTTACACTTATCTACGGTAAGAAAATTGCGATGTAAATGCAAAACTAAAACTTAGGGAAACACCATGCATTAAAAAGAGTCAGCAAAGCATGTTCTAAGTAAGGATAAAGATAAATTAATTATACTGTTAGTTATTAGCAAATTCCGCGTCAAAAAGTAGTAAGAAGTTAAAATTTAAGAAATGGAATGATAAGTGTTAACTGAATGTGAAGTTACTATTTATGGTTTAGAAGAGAAAGCCTATTTAAAAGGGCGGTGCATAATGTCTTCTTACGCAGTTGAACTTAGAAATGTGCTCAAAATCTATGAAATGGGGAAAGTTCGGGTTAATGCTCTACGAGGCGTAAACCTTTCGGTTCGAAAAGGTGAATTTGTTGTTATTCTAGGTCCAAGTGGTTGCGGTAAGACTACTCTTCTAAACATCATTGGAGGCATTGATCGACCTACTAGTGGAGAAGTTATTGTTAATGGTTTAAAGATAACAGACCTAAGTGAGGAAGAACTTACAGATTTCAGACGTAAAAATATCGGTTTTGTTTTTCAATTTTTTAATTTAATTCCAACATTAACAGCAAAGGAAAACGTTATGCTCGGTTTAGAGCTACGTGGATTACCAAAAGCCAAAATTGAAGAGGAAGCCTTAAGGTTGCTCTCAATCGTTGGTTTAGAGGATAGAGCAAACCATTTTCCATCGGAACTTTCTGGTGGAGAACAGCAAAGAGTTGCAATTGCCCGGGCCTTAGCTAAGGATCCCCAACTACTTCTTTGCGACGAACCAACTGGAGAACTTGATGAGGGTTCTGGTAAAGCCGTGCTCTCTGTTCTTAAAAAGGTTAATGAAGAAGATAAGAAAACCGTGATTCTAGTGACTCATAACACGGTGATAGGTGAAATTGCGTCTAGAGTGATTCGTTTAGCAGATGGTAAGATTGTTAGCGAAAGATTTGTTGAGAACCCTATGAGTGTAGAAAAGTTAAGTTGGTGAAATTCTATGTTTTTATCAATTTTAACGAGGAAAATGTTTCGTGACGTTTTAAAACATAAAGTTGAATTCTTTGCAATTTCTGTAACGTTTTTGTTGGGGTTTCTTTTTATTCCACTCTCATTATTGCTATGGATAATCTTACCAGATCATATAACTATGCATATGAACAATTGCATTACGCAGATTTTACAGTTCTTCTAAATCCAACACCTCAAAAAATAATCTATGAACTTAGGAAAATCGACAACGTAGAGAACATTGAAGGCCGTATCACCGTGAATATTGGAATTTACATAAATAAGAATAGGCAAATTGCTGGATTAGCTGTTGGAATAAATTCTACACACCGACCTACTGTTAACGATGTTAAGGTGGAATCTGGGAGATTTTTCATTTCAAACGAAACAAATATGTGTCTTTTAGAACACCATTTTGCAACTGCGTATGGATATAAAGAAGGCGATAATGTTACTTTAATTGTTCATGGTGTAAGAGTAAACTTTACTGTCGTCGGGGTAGTTGCAAGCCCAGAGTATCTTATTGTTATGAGCGGATTATGGGAGATTTCCAGCGGTTACACATATGGTGTTGTTTTCTTACCTTTAGCAAAGCTTCAAAACATGCTTAACATGTCTTCCATGATTAATGAAATCGTTGTTACTGTTAAAGACGAATCAAAAATTAATACCACTATAACTCGTTTCAAGGAGATACTAAATCCTTACGGAATTATTAAAATGGTAAAGAAGACTGAACAGCTAAGTTATAAAGCCTTGCAATGGGATCTTAAAGGATTTGGAGAAGTATCTGTTCTTTTTTCTGCACTAATTTTATTTGTAGCTGTGGTAGAGACGTACATGACGTTAAAGAGGCTAATTTTATCGCAGCAAAAGGAAATCGGAATATTAAAAACCATGGGTTTCAGTAAGAAACGTATAGTTTTTCACTATCTATCTTTTGCTTTACTTGTTGGCGTATTAGGATCTATTTTTGGAACATTTCTCTCGATTTTTTGTCCAAAGAAATAACATATTTTTATACTAACGCTTTGGGTATCCCGTTCACGCTTACATCGGTGAATTATAAAGTAATAGGTGAATCTGTCGTCATAGGTATTCTCGCTTGTGTAGTTGGAGCCATAATGCCAAGTTTAATGGTAGTTAAACTGAAGCCAGTGGATATTTTGCGCCCTTATATAAGTACTTCTATGATTAAGAGTCGAGTAACCTCATTTGAGAAATTGTTAGGCAGATTTTGCTTTCTGCCCATACGTATTCGTATGTCCATAAGAAATCTTTTTAGAAATCGTGTAAGGACCACGACCACCATTATTGGTATTGCTTTCAGTTTAATGCTTACATTGTCTATGGTAAGTTTAATGGATAGTTTTTATGTTAATGTTAACATTCAATTTGATCACCACGTTAAGTGGAATCTCCGAGCCCAGTTTTCAACTATGAAAAACGTAAGTGAATTGGTTGAAATAAAAAATTGGGATGGCGTAAACCGTGTTGAACCGTTTATTACAGGTTTTGTGACGCTAAAATTTAGTAATAAAAGTGTGGATAGCCTTCTTATAGCTCTTCCAGCAAACACTTCCATGCATCTTTTTAACATAGTTCACGGCATGGGGTTAAAAGACGGCATGCTAATTGTTGGAGAGGGATTAGCAAATAAACTGCATGTCGAGGTAAATGATACAATAAATATGGTTATTTGTAATAGTTTGTTTAAAATTAACATTTCTGGTATAGATAAAGAACCTCTTTTTCTATATGCCTGTTTTACTACATTGAAAACTGCACAAAAACTGTTTAATGCAGTTAATCAGGCGAATGGGATTTTATTGAATGCTGATCCAACTAAAATAAGTGATATAAGGAAGAAACTTTACGAGATACCGGGTATAGAGAGGGTTGATGTGAAATCTGAAATTAAAAGCGAGTGGATTAAACTTCTCGACGAATTTACAGTATTCTCCTATATAATGCTGATTGTTTCTATGCTTGTGGCTTTTTCCCTTGTCCTAAACACAATTACCATAAATGTAATTGAACGCAAATATGAGACAACAACACTTCGAGTACTTGGCGTCAAAACGAAAACGCTGATAAAGCTGATAGTGTTGGAAAACTTAGTATTAGCGACTTTTGGCCTTCTAATCGGCACTGGATTGGGATATCTTTCTGCTTACCTTCTTATTTGCGTTTTCATTCAAACAGTCTCCGAAGAACTTATGATACTAACACTAGCTATAAAGCCATTAAGCTACCTAAGTACAATTTTTGTTCTTTTAACTACAATATTTATCTCGCAGATACCTGCAATAAAATATGTTTCAAAAATAAATCTTGCACAGACAATAAAGGAAGCAGCCCTTTAAAAACCCTATTAGAGAGCCTAGAAAGACGTATATTATTATATTATTTAGTTAGTTAATAGAAGGTGATTAAATGTGACTGGACCTTGCAGGGGAAAAGTGCCTGTTGAAGTTGATGTTACATTTTACGATAATCATAGCTGGAAGGTTAAAGTTGATGCTTATATTCATGTAAAGGGTTATGCTCTTGCTAGAATAACACACCTAGATCTCGAATCGGAAGAACTTGAATTTGATAATGAAGAAAAGGGATACGGAGCAATAATAGTAGGCAAAGAAAACGGGTTTGTTGCGGTTCTAAGGGAACCTCTCATAAAGGGAAATCATAGATACACGAAAATACGGGTCAGTGGGCTTGATGTAGTTAAAAAGGGAGAGAGAATTGGTGGGTACCTTGGGCTTAAAGAAGGAGGCATATTTATAGGATTTAAAAAAGAGGTTATTCAACGTCTTGAAGAAATTGCAAGAAAACTGGAACCAGACCTGTTTGAAAATAAGTAAAACATTAAAACTGTAATCAGGCACGTAACTTTTAGTTTAAGATTCTGCTTGAACTAAGATAGAATTTGGTGAAAAATTTTGTCGAAATGCAAACGAATCAAAGCAAAAATTTATGAAAATGAGGACGTGCTCTTAGAGATTTCTAAACGCGATGCCAATCTCCTTAAAAAATTAGCATTCTTAGCACAACAATATCTTTACTTATATACACACTCGTAGTGAGTTTGCTAATACTTCGTTTCCATCCATTACTTAATTTCCTTAAGTTTAGGAAGCATGGGTTCATAGAAATGATCTAATAAGTGCTCATTACTCTATAAGTCTTGCTTTAAAATATTTGATGAAAGCTCTTTTTGGGCTAAATAATCAATTATTACCCGATGAAAAGTGGCAAATGTATCAAGTTCAACGGTTAAAATGGCTACCCAGAGGATTTAAAGAAAAGTTAAAAGAAATAATATTTGTAAAAGATCTCTCAATAAAGGAACTTCAAAGACGTAGAAACGCCCTAAATTATCTTTGGAAACAGATGTTACCGAAAGCTGAGAAAGAAGTTGGCATGAAGTTTGACGAGTTTAAAAGACTAGTGTGATCCTCCTGTATGTAGCTGCCATCAGTGCCAATTTATTGGTTAGAATAATCTGAGAAGCTATGGTGAAGTAAAAATGTTGTTTAATTTTGTTTAGGTTATCCTCCTGGTGAACCGTGCGATACAGAGTACTTCCATATCCAGTCCCAGAAGTCTTCTTCTTTTAGTGTTTCAGGTTTAACAATGAGTTTGTCTATTTTTAGTAGCATTTCGTGATGTCTTTTCTCGTCTTCTACAATATATTGCAGTATGGTTTTCACTTTTTTGTTGTCAGCCTTTTCTATAAGTTCGGAGTATGTTTCAATTGCTTTTTCTTCGAGTTTTATATGTTCTTTGATTTGATTACTGATACGTTGTTTTTCCTCTTCTGATATGAATGGAGTCTCATGTTTTAAGAGTGCTAGTATAGCTCTAAGCATATCAGCGTGTTTTTGAGAATCCAGTCCAATGCTTTGAAGCAAAATTTTTATTAGCAAATTTTTTACGTTTTCCGTAACTTCTCCAACGAGTTTAACTATCTTCTCCTCAAGTTCTACTTGTCTGTTAATAAAATTCTCTAAACCTTCCTTTTCCATAAAACCCCTCCTCAAAATCCGCCCTATTCATAGTTACTTTATTATGAGCAACATTATAAATAAAGGTACTTCTTCATCTAGAGATCAGAGATTCTTGTAAATGTCGTCTAGGAAAATTATTTCTACATCGAATGGTTCTTTATTGTTTTCTTCTATTATCTCTTTCTCTTTAAATGCAAACAGTGCTGGTGCCGATATATATTTAGCTAATCCAAGCGTGAAGCAGTCTGCCAATGAAATTCTGCGTTTGCACTTGTATTGTGCAGCATGTTCTCTAATATGTTCAAGGTCTTCTACTATAAAAAATCCTGAATCCACAAGCAGTTTTACCTTTTCTTTAGCCCTGTTCCAACCTATACGTCTGCATAAAACATAAAGTGTTTCTGTTAACGTTACTTCTGTAATATAAGGTACGATTTCTCCTCTAACAACATAGTCCTTTATTACTATTCCTCTATTTGTTGAGAGTAATTGTTCTAATAAAATGCTTGTATCAAAAGCTATTTTACCTCTTAGTTCCTTGCGTCTCTTCCTTTGCAAGATCTGCCCTCCTCTCTCTGATAAGCTCTTCAATAACTGCTTTGACATCTACCCCTTTAATCGGTTTACATGCTTTTTCTAGTAGTTCGGGTTTTTTCCTATTTTGCATAATTAAAAACCATAGTACGTCCTCGAAATCTACTTTTTTACCCCACTTTAACTGTAACTTTGACATCTCCCTTAAAAGCTCTCTCTTTACGCTCTCTGAAACAGAGATTGTCGTTCTTTTCATACGATCCACCTTAATCAATTCAACTTACTCGATGTATAAATTGAATTCAAACTATACAGTTTATACAGATTTATAAATTTTACTAAAGTTAGCAATCAATTTCTCGAAAAACGATTAAACAGTAAAAGTTCACTTTAATTAAAACCAAAGTTGTTTAACAATCTTCTACTCAAGTTCACTTCAATCCAATTTTGGGACACAGCTTTTCTATGGGGCATGTGTTGCATTGTGGTTTTACTGGTTTGCATATGTGTTGTCCGAATGATACTAGTAGTTCATTTATTTCTTTCCAATGTTTCTTTGGTAGCTTTTTTCGTAGTTCCATTTCTGTTTCCTCCGGGGTCTTTGTTTTTACGTAGCCCCATCTATTTGTTATTCGATGTACATGTGTGTCAACACAGATACCCATTTTATCGTATCCTAATATTAGGACAAGATTTGCTGTTTTTCTCCCTACACCCTTAAGCTTTAGTAGTTCCTCCATTGTGTCTGGAACTTTGCTACCATATTTTTCTATTAGTTCTTTACAGATTTGAACAATGTTTTTTGCTTTGTTTCTGTAAAATCCCACGGGGTAAATTAGTTCGGAGATTTTCTTTTCTCCAAGTTTTATCATATCATATGGGTTGTCAGCTGCGCTAAACAGTTTTCGAGAAGCTTTAATTGTTACTTCGTCTTTCGTTCTTGCACTTAGAATTGTGGCGATAAGAACTTTAAAGGGATCTCCATCTGCAACAACAGATACGGCTGGTCTTTCAAATTTAGAGACGGTTTTTCTAACGATGCTTAGGACCTCTGATATATTTGAGTTATCAATCAAATAAGACACCGAAACTATAAGTTTCTGCAGCTATAAAAAATAAATTTTGGTTTAAACGTTTTACCTTCCGAATATTCTTCTCCATAAGCTGCCTTTTCGCTCAGGCTTTGACTTTGCCTCGATTACTTTCTTAAAAACTTGCTTTACGTCGTCTTTAATTAACGATCCGTGTGAGAGAGCCATGATTTTAGGTTTCATTTTTTCGATAGGTGAAAGAAACTTTTTAACGTCTTCTCGCGAATATCCAAGTCCTTGATGAAACTCTTTTATCATCTGGACAAGCTGATCGGAGGATACTTCTGGATATAGTGTCCATTTTTCCTCGCTTAACTGTCCAAAGTAATCTCCTGAGAAGAGAATTCTATCAGGTTGTAACATGAAAATGGTAGTGCCTGTTGTTTCTATCGGTGCGTATATGACTTTTATTTTTCTATCACCTATGGGTATTGTTTCATTTCCACTTACAAAAACGGTTTTTCTAGCTATCCCCGTGAAGCCGAGCTGTGCTTTAAGAAAATGATGTACAACAATTCTAGCGTCGTATGCTTCGGAAATATATTCAGGAAGCCCACCTATGTGGTCTAAATGTTCATGAGTAACAAATATGTAAGATATTTTTCTAAGGGAATAATTTCTTCTAGTTTACGTAAAAATTCTTTTGCTACATATGGGGTGCCTGTTTCTATTATGACAGATAGTTCGTCTAGTAATAGGAAAGATGCAACTGAAATTTTGTTTTCTTTGAGGTGTTTAGCGAGCACATAAACTCTATCGTGAACTTCAAATACTTCAATCATCTATATTCACCTATATGTAGCTTATTTGCATAAATTTTTTGTTTATTTGTTTTATTTCAGATTCTAAGAGTTTTATTTCTTTTTCAACTTTTTTAGATATGGAATCCGAGAGAATTGTTAAATCTTCTGTTTTAAGTTTTTGTTTAAGTTAAGTTACATGTATTACTGTGGTTTTTCAATATGTTTTACATATTGTTCAGCCGTTTCTGCAGCTTCCTTCAAGTTCCAAACTCTTGCAAGCCTAGCTATTCCTCTAAGTTTATGTATTAGAGAATCTAGCCATCTAAACAAGTCTCCTGGATAAACATACAGCTCATATTCTTTTTGTAAGTGTGATGCTATTTCTCGTAGCTTTAATTTCTCATCTAACCTTAACCTCACTATTTTTTTACAAAGATTTATTATTCCATGCTCACAGAATGGAGCTTCTTTGCATTTGCAGTTAAAGAATTCTAGAGACCATTTTGCGAATAGTTCAAGAATCCATTTGGGCAGTTTAGGCATTTCCTTTTTCGTAGAGACGTCCATTATGTCAAGGATAGCGTCTGAGAAAAGTTTTGATGAAAAACGCACGTTAAATGCTTTTTCAAGTTCCCCTTGCACTTTCGTGGAGACATAAATTTGGGTAAATGGTTCTAATAGTATTGCTACATCAAGAACATCCATACCGTCCTTAAGGTATTTTCTCGCTATTTTCACCTCAGACAACTTATAAAATGACATAGCAGTAGCTCTTCCCAAAGGGGTCACTGCTACTTTACCATCGTTCATCATTATCATTCCATCTTTTAGCAAAGTTTCAAGAACATGATCTAGGTTTTCAGATGCTCCTAGCAACATACTATAGTATCGTTTTAAATCATCAAGAAATACTTCTCCTTTTGCTGATATGTAAGCGAGAACCTGATCGGCACATCCTTCAATGTCGTAGGAAAACTCAACGGGCTCTAATTCCTCTTCAAGTAGTTTTATTGCTACTGAGTCTTCTGTTTCCTCAACAACTCCTCCATATTTCTTTCCAGGTTCAACTAGTATGACTACACGTCCTCTATCATGTTTTCCTAAGCGTCCTGCTCTTCCAGCCATATTTTCAAACATACTCTTAGTAATGAAATTAATGCCTTGAGCTAGAGATTCGAAGACCACCATACTTGCGGGAGCATCGAAACCTGCACCAAGAGCATAAGTTGTGACGACTGCTTGGTAAAAACCGTTTTCAAAACCTAGTTCTATCATTTTTCTCCTAGGATAGGTGAGACCAGCATGATAGGTAGCTACTTTCAGGCCTCTTTTGTTTAGCCAGTTGCTGATCTGATGAGCTCTCCGCCTAGAGTTTGTAAATATTATTGTTTGTCCTCGGAACCCGTGGCTGCTTATCGTTCTCCATTCTTGTTTTATTACGTTTTCTATTGCTTTGAGCTTGTCTTTTTCGGATAGGCAGATGACTAGGTGTCGTTCAAGTGGTACAGGGCGATCAGAGTATCTTACAAGTTTTAGGTTGAGATTTCTGGCTAGTTCTTCAGGGTTTCCAACACTTGCTGATAAGGCAATTATTTGACATTTTGGAAATAGGGATCTAATTCTTGCGATAAGTCCATCTAGTTCTGGTCCTCTTTCCTCGTCGCTTAGACTTTGAATTTCATCTATTACAACTACGCCTATGTCTCCTAGGTCGCTGTATTGGCCTGATCTTATTAGGTAGTCTAGTCCCTCGTAGGTCCCAACGATGATGTTTGCGTTTTTAACATCTTCATCAACTATTACTAGTTCTTCTTCGCCTACATCTATTTTACTCATTCCAACTCTTATTGCAACTTTTAATCCAAGTTTTGAATACCTTGCTTTGAATGTTTCGTATTTTTGGTTTGCAAGAGCTACAAGATTACATAGATACAGCATTTTCTTTCCGTTTAAAGCAACGAGAACACCTGGGAGTTCGCCTATAAGCGTTTTACCTGTAGAAGTTGCAGAGACAACAAGAATACTTTCACCTTTCAGTAATCCGCTTTTCAACGCTTTAACCTGTATCGGTAATAGCTCATGTATTCCATTCTCCTTTAGAACATTTTTCAGAGTATCTGGTATTTCAAGGTCTTCAACCGTTAATCGTTCCGTAATTTCGGGTTTAGCTTCCTTTTTGTCGAAAAGTGTGAGTTCAGGATTCACGTAAATATTCATTCCAGTCACTAGATGTCCGAGAAGTTTATCTACACTTCTAACTTTTCTAAGCAATGTGAAAAGTCTTTCAGAAATCATATCTGAAACGCGTATTCCCCTAAATTTAAGTTCTCTCAACAGTTCATCCTTTGCACATTTAAAACAGACATATCTTTCCTGAACTTTAAAAATTTCGGATTTAGTTTCAAGAACTGTAACTTTCCCCTCTATTTCACAAAATGGGCAAAACTTAACAACTCGTATCTTAGAATCACGAATATTATATGCCTTAAACATTTCGAAAAGCATGTTCTTTACATTCTCTTGAATGTTTTCAGATATGAGAACCTTATTTGATGATCTTAACATTTTTATGAATTCTTCTGGTGGATAGGCTTCTAACCTTCCTTTAATTTCAAGCAAAAGTCTACGTGGCCTAAGAAACATATCGTTTTTAAAGTAGATTTGAAGTCTACCTCTATAATCAGGTCTACTATACTTTGCCTTCTTACCACTAACAAAAACACCCACCATAAATTCCATACTCTTCTCCTTATACCTTAAAAACACTATAACCGCATTCTCAAACATTTCAACCTGCCTCAGAAGTAAATCACCACACCTTTAAAAATTTCGCATCTTTAATCATATTTTCATAAAATTTCAATAACATACACACTTAATGTAACTTACCACTCCGCCCCTTATAGTACCGCCCAAACACGCACACTCATATGAAAATCCACGTAAAATTTATATAAAAAGGTTAAAAATACTTCACTAAGAAGTTATTTGGGGAGGAGTAGCAGTGGATGATCAGAAGGTTTGTTCAAAGCTATATTGTGGGGTTTTCTTTTATACATTGATTGCATCCTCTTTCTTCTATCCGAATTTACATTATTGCCTATCTTTACATAAAAGGCCTTGTTATCACGATTATAGAAAGTTAACAATGATTTCATTTGATCTCTATGATTTACATTAACGTGGTGAAAAGCAAGATGGGAACAAAAACGCTAACCATATTTTTTGTTTTTTTGGTTGCGTTCACCTCAGCTTTTAGTTGTAAGACGATTACATATGATCAAGTTAATTATCGTATGTTAATTAGTAAAGACTTCAGCTATAGAGCTCAGATGATGGAGATATCACCGTATATTCATGGTGATGGAACATTGGATATCTTTATTTCGTTCAAGGGAATAGCTCAAATCTGTTTACCTGAAATATTTAGATCTTTCCCATCATACGTTGAGGGTATTTTTATTTCATATAGAAACGATACTTTGTTTTATGATCCTGGTTTGGGAGGAGTTCTCCACTATAATGAGAGTTTAAAAATAGAGATATACTTTCCTGAGAAATATGAGGCAGACGTGAAACATTATGCTGATAGTTTAGTTGCCTTCTTCAATGAAGTGTTTTCTTTTAAAGTGGTAAAGGAGGAAACTGTTACTTTGCCCATGGCCAGGAAAAATATGGCCAGGGAAAATTTGGTTTATACAGGTTACGTCGGTGATGTTAAGAAGTGTTCTTTCTTTTTCCTTAATTTAACTAACTACATATTTTTACAGGATGATGAGAAAAGTACGATATATAAAATGCTTGTTCAACATGAGACACCGTATTTGTTTGTTTGGTTTGAAGCATGTAGTTATAATGAAAGTAGGCTTGATATTTTAAAGAGGTATCCGAAGTTTTATGATTGGAATAAGACTGTCCACAGTTTTTCATTAAATAAATTATTAGAAATAGATGATGGTCTTGATGGGAGTTATCTGGAAACTCCTATCTCTGTTAAAGAAGTTATACTTGATGTAACCATTTTTGCTAAAGATGTTACTATACTGAATTCAACTATACCTTTCTCTGAAAAACATTCCTTAACGGGAAGATATGCTGTGCTTTCTAAGCTTGTTTCAAAGGTAAATATTAATGAAGGAAACTACTCTAATTTACCATGTTTTAATTTCTCCGCGTTTTTTGGACTTTATCCTGAAGTTTCTTTCTTTAAAAAAGCTAGTGTTCCTGCTTTTCCTGGTCGAAAGTTTACTATTTTCATATATGCTCTAAATATAGGTTATGGTGGTGCTTATAATGTTTCGATAAATGACACGTTACCATCTGATTTTAAACTGGTTAAAGGTAATTTGAGTGTTTTTGTGCCGGAAATTAAAAGTGCACCTTACGATTTAAGCCGAGAATATGTTTTAGTTGCGTCGTATGATGTTGTATGTGATAAAGAGGGAGAATACGCATTACCTAACGCTACAGTTACATTCTACGATATATATTCAAATAAGTATAACTCGGTAGTTGTGAGTTCTGGCAACGCTATTATATTTGAAGAGTCCGAGGAACCGAGAGAACCAGAACCATGGTGGGCATCTTTGCTACCATATATAGTCTTTTTCGTGTTTTTAGTCTTTTTAGATCTCTATGTTTCTTATAGGAGGAAAAAAGAAAAGCGGAGGAAACGTTGATTGAAAAGTGAAATATTGGTGGTTGAACATGTTACTAAGAGGTATGGGAAGCATATCGCACTTAATGATGTTTCATTTTCGGTTTCTGATTTTCCTTTTGGGTTGGTTGGCCCTAACGGTGCTGGGAAAACTACTTTGATAAAGATTTTAACTGGTTTAATTAAAAGGTATGATGGTCGTGTTTCTATTTTAGGTTTTGATCCGAGAAAGGATGAACGTAAAGTTAAAAGTAAGATAGGCATATCTCTTGAGAAGCCGATTTTCCCAGATGTGAATGCGATAGTGTTTTTGCGTTTTGTAGGGGAACTGCGTGGTTTAGATCGGAAGGAAGCTGAGAAAGAAGCTGAAGAATTGCTTAAGAAAGTGGATTTGTTAAAGTATAAAAATGTTAGTTTAAGTGCTTTTTCTGCGGGTATGTTGCAAAGATTTAGTATTGCTCAGGCAGTAATTGGTTTTCCTGAGCTTGTGATTTTAGATGAACCTATGAGTAATTTGGATCCTTCTGGGCGTTTAATGTTGGTTAGGCTGTTAAAAGAAATAGAGAAAGATGTTTACTTGTTTATTTCTACTCATTCTTTAATTGATTTGCAGGAAGTGGCATCTACTGTTGCTTTTATGAAGAAAGGAAAGATATTGCATATCGATAAAATTGAAAGAATGTTTAGTGAATATTATACGGTGTATGAGATTGCGAGTTCGGCTCCAGAAGTGTTAGCAGAAGTTTTTAGTCAAGATGATAATGTTTTAGGTTTAAATGTTGAGGGAGAAAAAGTTGTTTTTAGGGTTAGGAGTGGTTCAGATTTCATTAATGTTTTGATAGATATTACAGATAGAAGAAAAATAAAAGTTTATGATATTACTAGGAAAACCGTTACACTTTATGATCTTTATAAGAAATATATAGGTGAGGGTGAAGGTGAAGTTTAAGAAGCATTCAATTTTATTTATTTGGGAACTTAAAAGTTATCTTAAAGTTAAAAAAGCAATACCTATTTTATTGACGCTTGTTTTATTTGGCCTTCTCCTACTTTCAAAGTTTCTTGACCTTAGCTTATTTTTAGAAAAAGAGCCCACGAGTTCTGATTTAATAGGTTTTGCGTATGGAAATTTGCTTTATGCGTTTTTGTATTTTATTGTACCTGTTATTGCTTCAATGTCTGTTGCAGAGGATATTGATAGGGGAATGACAAGGACTTATTTAACTCTTCCGATAACTAGAAAGTCTTATTTTATCGTTAAGATTATATCGGATTTACTTGTTATGTCGGTTTGTATAAATTTGCCTTTGTGGTCTGCATATTTGTTTTTAGGCGTTTTTCGAAATATTTGGTTTGATGTAAGGGTTTTGCGTTTTAGTATTTCGCTTTTTCTCTGTTTAACAGTTTTATATTTTGTTTCTCTTTTTTGGGCTGTTATACAGCCTTACGGTACTGGTAGTGCACTTTCAGCTATTATTACTTTGAATTTATGGTATTTTTTGCCAGCGTTTTTATTTACGTTTTTTCCTAAAACGGCAGATTCACACATTTTTCTTTATAGTTTTACTCCTGATGCTTTACTGAATTACTTTTTTGACTTTCTTTATATGTTCCCTTTCAACAATGTTATGTCGCAGATTTGGCTTGAGAAATATTATTGGGTTGTACGAAACGCTTTAGTTACTTCGATTTGTGTCGGTTTGTTTTCGCTGGTTGCTGCATATGTTTTATTTTCTAGAAAAGACTTGTAAGCAAACCGTTTCAGGTTTTAATATTTTTAGGAACATTATATTTTACGTGAGTTGATAAATGGATAAAAATGTAGTTAAGTTTAAGTATGTGTTTTTAGATGGTGGAGATGTTTTAAACTTATGGGTTTTATTTTGTTGTTTCTTGAATGGCTTTGGAGATGTTTTCAAGACCTTTCTTTAATTCTTCTTCGGATGGCCATCCGTAGCCAAGTCTGAAGTAGTGGTCTTTAAATCCAAACCAGTGTCCCGGCCCTACTAGGGTTCCGTAGTTTTCGAATAGTATTTTGTAAAAATTCTTTACATCTACGTTTGCTTCTATTCTGGGGAAACATACCACGCCTCCTTGGGGTTTTATCCATTTTAAGTCTTTTTGTTTATTCATCCAGCTATCTACTATCTTTAGTCTTTTTTTAATTTGAGATTTGATTTCTGTTAGGAAGTCGTCTCTTCTTTTTAAAACTGAGATTGCAATTTTCTCGTCGACTACTGAATTGCAAATAGTTATTTGTTCTTTAGCGGCAAGGAAAGACTCCATAAGGGATTTTTCTTGAGTTACTAGCCATCCTATTCTGATTCCTGGGAGACCATAGGATTTTGAGAGACTTTCGATACTTATTGCTCGTGGGCTTAGTGAAGCTGCTAAGGGTAATTTTTGATCGAAAGTCATTTCTCTATAGGTTTCATCAAAAAGTAGGTAGCAGTTATGGTTTTCAATGATTTCTATGATCTTTTTTAGGTCTTTTTCTGAGATCATTGCTCCTGTTGGATTATTTGGATAAGTGAGGCTCACTATTTTTGTTTCGCTGGTAATTAAATCCTCTAGTTTTTTCAAATTTAATTTGAATCCCTCTTCAAATCTCAACTTTAAGAGATCAACTTTGCAGCCTAGGGATCTTGGTACCTCGATATTTGATCCATAATTTGGGTGAAGTACTACTATGTGATCTCCAGGTTTAAGGAGAACTATGTAGGTGATGAAAATAGCCATGGCCGCCCCGCTCGTAACAAGCACTTGTTCCGATGAAACATTATCATAATTTTGAGCTATTAGCTCTCTAAGTTCTATATCGCCTCTATGAGGCCCGTATGAAAGAGTAAGATCTTTTAACTCAACATTCAATTGACTTAAATTGTAATCTCTGATCGAACTTTCTGCCAAGTTGTATTTAATTTTGTAGTATCCTAACTCTTCAGGGGACTCTTTTTCTATCGGCATACGTTTAAACCACATAATATCATTCTCCTTGGTTTTGTGCTGTAAAATTTATTTCAACAATATATTTAATTTATGTAAGGGTGACTTCATTTCTAGCTGGGATTTTAATGGGTGTTCTTGGGGCGCATGTATCTATTTCTGGTGGTGTGGATAAAGCGCCTAAACGTGGTCGGGAGATTGGCTGTGATTCCATACAGATCTTTACTAAAAACCAGAGGCAGTGGAAGGCTCGTCCCTTATCGGAAGATGAAATTGAAAGTTTCAAAGAAAATCTTAATGTTTATAATATAAGGGTGGTTGTTGCTCATGATTCTTATTTAATTAATTTGGGTTCACCTGATGAAACTCAGTATAAGAAGTCTTTTGACGCTTTTCTCGACGAAGCCGCTAGAGCGGAAGCTCTTGGAATACCTTACTTAGTGTTTCATCCGGGAGCGCATAGAGATTATGGGGAAGAGTATGCTTTGAAGAAAATTGCTGAAAG
>JAEOSG010000082.1 GCA_016840485.1 Candidatus Baldrarchaeota archaeon | reverse complement strand
TCTTATAAGTTTTTACTCTCTAAATTATTATTATTGAAAGATGAAAGGTTGATAATTTATATTTAACAGGAAATTTTATACGTTCTATGAAAAACAAATAATCTACGTTTCTTCGTGAACTTTTTCCACCAATTCTTCAGGTGTCAATGTTTTTATTCCTTCATTTGAGACCCAGCTAAAGTGAGACTTGTTGTATGTTATGAAGTACGTGACACCCGAGTTTATTGCTGTAGTTCCGATTAAATAGTCTCTAGCATGATGTTTAAAAGGTAATTGTTTGCTGTATTTTTTTGCGAATTGCGCAACCTTCTTTGCTATGTTCTGTGTAAAATCTACAACTTTAATATTCATCTTGTTTAACTCTCTATCTAAGTCGCTGATAGATAAGCCTATGTGCAAATACCATAGTGCTGTTTCCACATACACGATCACAGATATATGCGTATCAAATTTTTCTTTATTTAGAGATAGCCACGCTAAAAAACCTCTGTTCTTGAAGACAGAGCTATCTAAGCCTATTTTCATAGTTCTTCAGCCCATCTATACGAGATATAAGCTTCAATACCAATAACCGAGGACTTCACCTTTTCCGATACCCGAGCCCAATCAGGATCCTGCTTACTCATTGTCTTCTCCGCTTCCTCCAGTACTTTTCTTACCTTAATATTTGATTTTTTGCCCTCGATTTTTCCTAGAACTTCTTTTTCGTAAAAGTCGATTGCCATTTCCACTATTTTAGATTGACTTGTGTCAAGAAGAGCGGCTAGTCGCTTTATTTTTCGACGAACGTCTTCACTTATTGTAACGGTCGAAACCATATCTATCACTAATTAATGTTTCAATTAATTAATATATAAATGTATCAATGGAAAACTACTTTCAATCAAGCATATGTTGAGACCTAAATAGTGCAGCAAACTAATGAAATAATGTTATCTATCTTCGTAACAGTAAATTTTGGGAATTCATCAATGATTTAACATTTTTCTATGGATTTAAGAGAAAAGTTTCGCTTATTATTTGGTAGTACTAATATTAGGATTAGTTTAAGATATTTGCTACTTGAATATTTTGAAAACATTTTTATGTAATGTATACATTTAATTGTTTACAGGTGAATTCTATGTCCAAAATAGTTTCTGCACGCATATCTGAGGATTTAGAGAAAGAGTTGAAGCTAATCGAGAAAATTGAAAAAACTGATAGAGCAACCGTGATCAGAAAGTTGTTATCAATGGGTGTGAGTGAATGGAAAAAGAAGTACGCATTGGATTTATATCGTGAGGGTAAAGTCTCACTCTGGAAAGCGGCTAAAATAGCTGGTTTATCGCTGTGGGAAATGATCGATTTATTAGCTAAGGAAAAGGTGTTACTAAACTATACTATAGAGGATTTAAGGGAGGATATTGAGGCAGCATTGGAGGGCTAGTATTTGATCATTAACTCTACACCACTAATATATTTAGCAAAAATAAACCGATTAGATTTGCTAAATAAACTTTGGAATAACCTACAAGCACCAGAAGAAGTTAGAAAGGAATGTGTAGAAGTAGGGAAGGATAAAGGTTATACTGATGCGTACAGCTTAGAAAAATTTTTTGACAAATATGTAAAAGTGCATAAACTGTCCGAAGAGGAAAATGTAAAGTTGCTAAGGATTGCTGAAGAATTTAATATCGACTTAGGTGAGGCTGCTGTAATCGTTTTAGCTAAGAAGAAAGAAGAGAATGAAATTTTAATGGATGATTCAAGAGCTAGGAGAACAGCAAAAATAATGGGATTAAAACCAAGAGGAACACTATACATAATATTAAGGGCAGTAAAACGAAGCATAATTTCAAAACAGGAAGCAAAAGAACTGCTGGAAGAATTAATAAGCAAAAATTTTTACATATCCATCAAAGTTTATGTTAATTTTCTAGAGCAGTTAGAAAAAATATAACTGTATTTAAAATTTATCCCTGGGTCTATATGACCAAGATGTTTTGAAAAGTGTGGGTGGTATTGGTATGTTCGTAGATGAAAAATATCGTGGATTAGGCGTAGGATCGCTTTTAATGGAAAACGCGTTACTACTTGGGAAACGGTTGCACTTAAGAATGCTTTATCTATCTGTATTTGACACGAATATTGCAGGAATCAAATTATACAAGAAGTTTGGGTTTATCGAGCATGGTAAGTTTCCGGGATGGTTGCAAAACGGCTATGTAAATGAAATATTTATATCCAGAAAATTATAATCCTTCACATTTTAACTTCATTAAAAGCGAGTTTAACCGGTTATTTCATTAGTTCAAACATGCTTATAATTGATCGCTCTGCTTTCTTAGCAATTTCTTCAGGAACTTTAACCACATGTTTTTCGTAAAGTAGGGCGTCTCTAACTTTTTCCAGAGTATTCTTTTTCATTTGGATGCAAATAGCTTCCTTGTTTGCTGGTATAAATGTTTTGTCTGGAAGTTCGCATCGAAGCCTATCGATTAAGCCTATTTCAGTACCCACTATGATTTTTTCCGCATCTGTTTCATGTGCAAATTTTACCATTTGACTTGTCGAACCAACGAAATCTGCTAAACGTTGAACCTCTGGGTCACATTCAGGATGCACCACAACAACTGCATCAGGATGTTCTTCCTTCAAAAACATAATGTCAGCAGCATCAAATTTCTTATGTACATAACAGTATCCATTTTGAGGCACTGGTATCACTTTTACTCCCGTTTCTTTTTCTGTAAACCATGCAAGATTCCTATCTGGACCCATTAACACAGAATTTCTTTTAAGGGCTGAAGCTATTTGAGGAGCATTCGCCGAGGTGCAACAAACATCTGCCTCCGCTTTAGCTTCAGCAAGAGTATTGACATAAGTTATAAAGGGAGCTTCCGGATTGGCTTCTTTTGCTTTTTTCACCAGTTTTGCTGGTAGCTGCGCAGCCATGGGGCAACGGGCTTCAGGAGAAGGTATTATAACTTTTTTGTCTGGGTTTAGTATGGAAGCTGTTTCAGCCATGAAATCAACGCCGCAAAAGACTATGATGTCTGCTTTTGTTTCTCTAGCCTTTTTTGCTAGTCCCAGGCTGTCTCCAAGGTAGTCAGCTATTTCCTGTATTTCTGGTCTTTGATAATTGTGAACAAGAAGTACTGCGTTCTTTTCTTCTTTAAGTTTTTCAATTTCTTTTTGAAGCTTTCTAATGTATTGTTCCCTCATTGCTGAGCCTCTTCTAAGGTTTATGCTATGTGATTTGATTTTGCTTCGTAGTATATTGCTTCGTTCAATAAATATTTGGGAACTGGCAAAAATTCGTCTCTGAAAACATTTATTGGCAAAAATTTCCTATAATTGCATAATGAACATTATTTTAATCGACGGTGACCTATGAGATGCTTTTCGGCGTTACAACCGACGTTAATAAACGGCAATTTATAAGCTGTGCAAGGAAAATAGTGAATAGTTTAAAGTCTAAAGGTACAGATATTGTTGTAGAGGAAAGTTTAGCTAAGAAACTAGGTTTAAAAGGCAAATCTATTAAAGACATGGACGTGGACATGTTAATTTGTGTTGGAGACGACGGTGTTATATTAAAAACTCTTTTGGAACTTAGAGATAAACAAATACCTTTACTAGGTGTTAGAACTCCTGGAAATTTAGGTTTTCTCGCTGAAACAAGTACCACGAATTTTGACAGTTACATTGATAATATTTTAGAGGGAAACTGGAAGGTTGAGGAGAGATCTAGAATAGAAGCTGAAATAGACGGTGAAAAAACGTCGCCAGCATTAAACGAAATTGCAATTTTTGCTAAAAGAAGCGCAACATTAATTCACTACACTCTTAAGATAAATGAGGAGTTTATGTGGAGAGATAGTGCAGATGGCGTAATTGTTTCAACTCCTTCAGGTTCCACAGCGTACGCTCTTAGTGCTGGAGGACCCATAGTTACATACGATGCACCAGTATTAGTGGTGGTTCCAGTAAATAGTTTAAATCAAGCTAGAAGACCCCTCGTCGTATCTGATAGTAGAGAAATTATTATAGATGAAATTGAAAGCCCAGTTACATGTGAAATAATTTTAGATGGAAGAATAAGAGAAAACATCGAAGAAAAAACAGTAAAAATAAGAAAATCTAAGTACGGTGCTTTATTCGTTAAATTAAGCGAAGGAGTTTTTACCCCATTGAAAGAAAAATTGTACATGAAGGTTAGGCAGTGGGAAGAAAAGGAAAGTCTTCCTCCGAGCGCGAAACTCGTTCTGAAAGTGCTTGAATATGAAGGACCTATGACCCAAAAGGAAATAGCAGAAAAAACATTACTGCCTAGAAGAACTGTCCGAAACGCGTTGAAAATCCTGTTACAAAAGGAATTAATTGTAAAGAAAACCACGTTAAGAGATGCTCGTCTAAGTATATACCATATAAAAGGGTTTGATGAAGACTAATTTTGAAATTTACTTGAATTCTTTGGAAATTTGTTAGATAGATGTGGCATAATTTACCCATTCTCCTTGCTGTGAGGGAAAAATAGGTAGTTAGAGGTAAGTTTTAATATGTAACCCTTCTTGTTGATGTGCACAATACACGAGTCTCTAAGGGCTTCTAACATTATGACTTGTTTATCTAGGAGGCCGCTAATTATGGTTGAAGTAAAGCTAAAGTACGGAGAAACATCTTTAAGCGTCGATATCCCCGATAAAAATCTCATTGGAATTATCAATCCCAGATTTGTTAACGGCGTTGGAAATGTTGAAAAAGAGATTTTAAGAGCTATTTCAAATCCTATAAAAGCACCTACATTAGATAAAATTGCAAAACCTGGTAACAAGGTTGCTATTGTTGTTGATGACCATACAAGACCAATTAAAAGTAAAATTATTGTAAAACCTCTTCTAGACTATTTAAACAAAATTGGAATACAAGATGAAGATGTAACAATTATTATTGGTCATGGTTCTCATAGAAAAATTAGGTTAGATGAAGCGGAAAACATTCTTGGAAAAGAAATTTTGGAGAGAGTTAACTGGATACCCCACGACGCAAATAGCGAAGACCTCGTATATGTTGGAGAAACAAGCTATAAAACAAAAGTATACATCAACAAAGTTTTTCACGATGCAGACGTAAAAATATTAACAGGAGACGTGTGTCTACACTATTATGCTGGGTATGGGGGAGGAAGAAAAAGCGTACTGCCAGCAATTAGCGGCATAGAAACCATATCACATAACCACGCCATGTTAACACATCCAAAAGCAACCACAGGAAACCTAGATGGAAACCCTATACATCTCGATATGACAGAAGCAGCTAGATTAGCTAAACCAGATTTCATAGTAAATGTGGTGATGAATCATAAGAAAGAAATTGTTAAGGCTTTTGCAGGAGATTTAGAGGAAGCATTTATGCAAGGAGTAAAACTTGTAGACCAAATTTACAAGGTGAAAGTAGACAAACAAGCAGACATAGTTTTGGTGAGTGCAGGAGGATACCCAAGCGACATAGACCTATACCAAGCATATAAAGCAATAGACTCAGCCCTAAGAGTAGTGAAACCCAGAGGAGTGATAGTAGTAGCTGCCGAATGTAGAGATGGACATGGACACAAAGTCTTCTACGAATGGATGAAAAAATATCAAACCATAGAAGAAGTGGAAAAACAGATAAAAACAAACTTTAAGCTAGGCGGTCACAAAGCCTACTATATTTTAAAAGCAAAACAGAAAGCTGACATCATCTTAATTTCAAAAATGAACCCTAAAGAAGTAAAAAACGTCTTCAGACTGGAGCCGGCAAAAAATTTGGATGACGCACTAGAAATGGCTTTTGCAAAGAAAGGCAAAAACGCAAAAGTATTTATAATGCCAGAAGCAGCGAAAGTACTCCCAGAGTTATCAACGTAGCTAAAGTTCCATGATATTTAGAGTTTCCTAATGGTAGATTCTCAAGATTTTTGCCAAGTTTTTCCGCGTTACGTACCAAGTGGTTACAAGGGAAGTGAATAGAAACAATGTTAGTCCTGTGCCTAAAATTGTGTAGACTTGAAGTGGAACAGCTAACTGAGGTTTTGTAAAGAAAATTGCCATTTCTGGTGGTGCAACAAACTGACAGAACCCATAGGCTATAGATAAACCCCCTACTACACTTAATGCGAAAGACACTACAATCATCAACATGGCTTCTCCGAAGACCGCTTTTACTACTTGATTTCTGGACATTCCTCTCGCAATTAGTAACCCTATCTCTCTTTCTCTCTCCAGAACTGTTGACATAGTTATTAGAGCTAAACCAAAAGTAGCAATTACAATAGCAAAAATATATTCAATATAGCAAAACTTTAAAGAAAAGATGGTTATTAGAGGGTCGTCCATATATTTTTGCATTACCTGCTCAATAGATGTTGCAGAACGTATTTCATAATAACTTTCCAGCTTTTCAGCTATTTTAGTGCTATTGACATCTTGAGACACGTCAATAAAGTACTGTAAATTAAATGCATCTATTATTTTTTTGAAAATCTACATTATTTTGTAAATAATTATGACTTATAACAATTACAGGAATACTTTCCAGCCTATATGTCGACGCTAATCCAGGTAAAATCTTTACAACCCCTATTACCTTAAATTCTACAACTTTCGTTAAATTTTCTTTAACCAGAATTGTTAAGTGCAGGTAATCCCCTGTTTTATACCCATATTTATCCTTTAGATATTTGCTTATTAAACAATAGCTTCCTCCATCTCTAAACTTCTTATAGGCATCCTCGACGGATGTACCCTCTAAATATACATTCCTAATGTAAGAAACATTAAAGTAATTTTCATCCACTATAATGAGTGTTATACTTTTTCTTATTTCCTTACATACGAATCCAGCTATCCAAATCCTAGATATTAGTTCTACTCCTTCAATTTCAGTTAAGTTTTCTATTAACTGAGTTTCGTTGATAACATACCGTAAATTAACACTGACATCTGCTCCATTAATTATTTCTGCGGCCGTTCTTACATTCTGTCTCACCGAACTTGGAACTGTAACTATCGTAACTCCGTAAACTAATACCATTGAAATTAACGCCATTGTTTTTATTGTTCTTGCGGGTTTTCTTGAGAAGTTTTTCACGACCATATCGCCTAGCTCTTTAAGAAGAGGCCTCACGATCACTTTGAATACTTTGCGGAATTTCACGGAATAATATGTAACTATTTTGGTGAGGCCGTAAATGAAAAATATTGGGCCGAGGGGGATGAGAATTAGATCTGCGAAAAGTATGATGGTTCCTACGAGGAAAACAACGAAATTTTCAGGAGCCCCCATAGAAGCTATAATTGCAGCAACCGATATGTTCAAAATTGCTTCCACTACCTTTGCTAAACCTGCTAAGAAAAGTATCAGCGTTCTCTTGGATACCTTCTTACTTAATTCTACTTCTTCTAAATATTCCTGCAATAAGCTCCGAGTTTCCATCCTTACAACCTTTCGAAAAGAGATGAATGCAGCAAGAATAGACATCGCAACACCTAACATCAATCCTATTTGAAAATAATAAAGTAAAAATCTGTTAAGAACCAACTTCACTGGTAGAAGCACTTTTTCTGACAAAACCTCTATAAACTGCGCACTAGCTAGATATCCTGTAATTGTTCCCAGTACTCCTCCAACCAAACCAATAGTAGTACCTTCAATTAACATAAGCAAGAATATTTGCTTATCAGTTGCGCCTCTAACCCGTAGCAATCCAATTTCCCTTGCCTTTTCCCTTATTAAGGTTTGATTTGCCGTTAATATAAAGAAAAAGGCCAATAACGCATTCGGCAAAATAGTAAAGCCAAAACCAAACTTTAAATAATTTGTCTTCTCCTTACAGTTTTCTATTTTGAGTAACAACCAGTTTACAACATGAAAATTGCCAGAATAATGCATATAAAGTACATTCTTTACTTCTTTTTCAAGTTTCCTTAAAACTCTCATTGATTGATCAATAGTCCAAGGATTTAAAACTTTGTTATAGTCAACAAAAACCCAATAATCTATAAAAGAAAAGCGGTCAAATTTTTGAAGAAGAATCTGCGCAAACTCTATTGAAATTATAAAACAAAATCTCAAGTTTGGGAAATCCCTCTTATATATTACATTTCTTAACCTACCTTCAAATCTTATAATTGCACAAATTGTTGCATTTATACTCTTAATACTCCCTATCCACGTTCCATTTTCCTCTCTATAATATCTACGGAAAAATGTTATATTGTCTCCTGGTTTCAATTTTAATTTATCTGCCAATTCTTCAGTTATTGCCACGTTGTTTCCAGTAAGGTTTAATGCACCACTCACTACCTTTACTTCTTCGCTGGAAAAATTCGATCTAAAACCAAAGGCATAAATGCTATACGTTTCCATGAGCATAGTATAATTTTCCGCTATATTTTTTCGTTCTGGCCATATAAGTTTCCCATCTTTTGTAATATTATATCCCCATAAGCCATCCAAGACTACTGCTTCCACGTTTGCTATTCCATCTATTTTTTCCAAATCCTCTATAACATCCATGTAATTAGAAATGTTTACATCGAACACTTCAATACCTATGTCAACACCCATGTCCTCTAAAACTTCCATTAAGAACTCTTGACCTAGATATTCAACTGTCAAAAAAGTACCTATTAACAAAGTTAAAGATAACATTATTGAAAACGCTAACATCAAAATTCTTCTTAGATTTCTACTCATGAAACGAAAGGCAAATGGAACCATGTTCATCGCAATACCCCAAATACTTCTAATTTTAATGGCGAATTTTCAACGTTTCCAACACTCCTTTTTGCGTTAAGTAATATGATGATACAAGAAATGATAATAGGAACACAACAGATCCCACACTCAATAAAATGTACAGTTGCACTGGAATTACCAAAGGTATTTTGAATGGCACTTCCGTTCCTAATAATACGAATGTTCTTAAGAAACCATAGGCTACGGCTATGCCCTCCAATATTCCCAGTGGAAAAGACACCGCTATTATTAACATGGATTCTGCTAACATCATTTTTAGTATTTGCTTATTACTTACACCTCTAACCTTTAACAAACCAAACTCCCGCTGTCTTTCAAGCGTAGTAACTACCACAATAAGTGATAAGCCGAATATTGCAATTAGAAGTATGAAGATAAACTCTATGTAACAGAATTTAGGGGATGCAATTCCTATTGATTCGTGTAAAATTTGCTGGACTTCTTGATCGATGGAAGTGGCATGTCGAATTTCCAAGTATTTTTCGTTTAAGATTTGAACAATCTCTGTACTGTTCGCATTATCTTCTACATCGATTAAAATACGTAAGAATTCAATATTTATCAAGTTAATGAATTTCTTTACATAATTGTAACTAACAATTACTATTTCATCATAATAGGGTTCATCGATATATGTGATGCCTGGAAGGACTTTTGCAACAGCCATTACCGTTAGCTCAAGTGTTAACGCTTTCAATGCTCCAGTTATTACATTTAATTCTATCGAATCTTCAAATCTCAATTCAAACTCTTTACTTAAATAGTAACTTATTAGGCAACAATTCTCCCCGTTTTTAAATTTTTGATGGATATCTTTAACGGATGCGCCTTCTAAATATTCTTCTTTAATAGTTATTACATTAAAATAATTTTCATCTATAATAAGAACTTTAACATATTTATCTGCAAGTTTTACAGGTAAAGTGAGTTCTCCATATATAGAAACCTCGTTTACTCCTTTGATAGCGCTTATGTTGTCAACTAGCCATGTTTTGTTTACAGAAGGAACTAGAGTTGCTTTAATATCTGAGCCCATCTCTATTTTCTCTATTTCAACAGAAGTCTGAATAAAGGAGGAAGAAAAGACTATCAAAGCAATGCCAAGGGTTAATATTAAGGACATTAAAAATATTATCTTCATAGTTCTTGAAGCTCTTCTTGTAAAATTTTTTGTAGCAATATCACTTAGTTCTCCAAGTAAGGGTTTTATAAGAAATTTGATCGGCGTAGTAAGTTTTGAAGCATAATGAGAAACCATTTTACTTAAACCATAGATAAGGAAAAATGGACCGAGCAAAACGAGAACCATGTCAGCAGTTATTAAAACCACTATAAGTAGGGCAAGAAATATGTTTGTTGCAGAAATGTTTAATGAACTCAAGATTTTAGCTACGGAGACCCCTAAAATCATTTCAACAGTTTTGATAACCCCCAGTATGAAAAGTAATAACGTTAATCGCGGCCTCCACTTTTCCATTTCTGTCTTTTCCAAATATTCTTGTAACAGTTCTCCAATTCTCATTTTAGAGATTCTTCTAGCTGGAATAATTGTAGCAACCGGAGTAAAAACACCTCCCAACATTATGCTTAACCCTAGGTAAAAAAATATTAGTTTATTTAGGACTTCTTTAGGCGCAGGAGCTATATTTTCCCATAATATGCTTTTAGCGATTTGAATACTACTTAAATATCCTATAATTGCACCAATAATTCCGCTAATTAATCCCACTAATACGGACTCCAAAATTATCATAATAAATGTTTGCCGGCTACTAAATCCCTTAACTTTCAGCAACCCTATTTCTCTTCTTCTTACAATTAACGAGATTTGACCAATTGATGATGTAAAGTAACAAGAAAGAAGAATTACTGGTAGGAGACTGATTCCGAAACCGTATTTTAAAATTTCAATTTCTGTTCTATAGAATTCTAAGGCATGAATTAGGTTGTTAAATATATAATATTCCTCATAACGTTGACAAACATTCTCTATTTCAATCTCAAGTCTTCTTAAATTTTTTATCGAGCCATTAATATCCCAAGGATTTAAAGTTTTATCACGATCAACAAAAACAAAATAGTTTACAAATTTTACTGAAAATAACTTCCAAGTAAATTCTATCGGTGCAACGATAATATATTCCTTTACGTAGTAAGTCTCACTTCCCTCTCTAATCCAATGAGGTGGCCCGTAAAAACTGGTTATTAATTTTTTTAACCTTCCTCCAAATCTTATAATGGCACATATGGTTGCATTTAATTGTATATCTTGATCTACGTTAATCAGAGAAATGCCATCCCCTGGTTTTAGTTTCAACGTTTTTGCTAAATCTTCAGTTACTGCTATTTTATTCCCTGTGAGATTCAATCTTCCTTGTATAGTGCTTACGCCTTCAATAGACATGTTTTGTGCGAAACCAAAAAACTTTAAAGTATAGCGGAAGTATTCTTCATAGCCAGCTGTTCCTTGTAAAATTGGCCAAATTATTTTCCCATTTCTCGTAATATTCAATTTTGATGCATAGCGGGAAATGCAAGGGTCGACGGTTTCTATTCCCTCTAATTCTTTCAGTTCTTTTACGACATTCACATATTCGAAAAGTTCACTATGTTTAATATTGATATAGAAGTCAAAATTTACATCTTTTAGGATTTTTGCCAATACCATTTGACCCATATAATCCGCTGTTAGAAAAACGCTCACTAACAGTGATAGCGATATAATCATCCCTAAACTAAGTGTTAATGCTCTCTTAGGATTCCTCTTAATAGAATGGAAAACAATCCAAAGCACACCCATTATATAACCCCTCTCTTTAAACATATCAAAGCTAATGATAATTGTCAGTGGCAAATTCTTAACATTTTTGCTAGATTTCTTCTTACTACATACCACACTGATGTCAAGGATGCCACCAAGAATGTTACTATTCCAAGGCTTAGAATCACGTACAGTTCGCATGGAATAGCAATTGGTTCGTTAATGAAGAATATTCTCATTTCTAGAGGTACAAAAAGTAAATAGAACCCATAGGCTATAGATAAACCCCCTA
>JAEOSG010000252.1 GCA_016840485.1 Candidatus Baldrarchaeota archaeon | reverse complement strand
ACTGGAAGCATAGAAATAATGTATGGGTTAATCCTGCAGGTGGAACCGTACCTATGTCTATCGCAATAATGTTCATGGCGCAGCTTTACGCTGCAGCTGGAAAAATATACTACACATATGCTCATCCAGGCAGTGAAAGATATTTGATCCCACCTGATAACTGGAAGAAACACTTCGAACTTACAATGCTACCTATTTTCCCAACATTTTTACATAGAGCTTACATTTTAACCCTACAACACGTTAGAAAAGCTAGAAGTAAAGAAGAGATACTGTCTTTTTTAAGGGCTAACAACGAGGAAGTTGACGATAACAGGTTACGCTGGATGCTTTTACGATTAGAATCCTATGGCTACATCGAGAAAACACAGAGAAAAGTTGTTTTAAGCAGCAGAGGACAAGAAGTCCTAAAGGTGATTGATAAAATAGCTAAACTTTTCCCTAGGGGCTAAAAATGGTTAGGTTTTTCGTCGTTTATGATATTAGTGAACATGATGTTCGCAGGGAACTTAGAGAAACTTTGAAGAACTGGGGAGGCATATGGCTTCAATACAGCGTCTTCGAATTAGATCTGCCTAAAGATAAAATTGAAGCATTGGTTAAGATCGTCAGAAGAATTTTAAGGAAAGGTGCTGGGGAAGTCCGCTTCGTTTTCCCATGCAAATCTTGCTACGAGAAAATTGAACATATATCTACACGAATAAGTGATTTGATGGAATGGGATATAATATGAGCGAAGTATGGATATGCTTCCTCGGAGTAACCCCACAAGCCATATATAACACTATTTGGGCAGCAGTATCCAAAAACATGTGCAAACCAGTAAAATTTCATTTCATCGCATCAAAAGAAGCAATAAAACACCGCAGCACTATTGAGAAAAAGGTTAAAGCCATCTGCCAAGAATTCTTAAACATAACACCAGAAATAAAGTTCCATATAGTTGATGAACAAGATTTAGAGGAAATCTTTAAAGTTCCACGTGAAATAGCTAGGCAAGAAAAGGAAAAGGGCAACAATGCGGTAATTGATGTTACTCCTGGAAGAAAATACATGTCAATCGCATCGCTACTAGCAGCCCTTGACTGCGACGCAGAAAAAATTCTATACCTCCATTTAAAGGACCCCTCTTATCAAGGAAAAGATTACCCCTTGATACCCTATCCTTTACAGGAGTTGAGGGATCTCAAAAATGAATTTGGAAGATAGATTTGAAAAATTTCTTATCCATGAAGATGAACTTCAAGTAATTTTAAACGAACTTTATAAAGAATCGGAGAAATTTGAAATCATGTTACCTTTTACGCTTCGTGAACCTGCTCTTGAAATAAACTTTGAGACCCTTGAAATTAAAATAAATGTTGGAAAAAATGACTTTCAACTTCCCGTAAAAACTGCAAAAAAAGTTAAGAGCGAAATATCTAATTACGGAGATGTTCTCGACGCACTTTTCTCCGCAGGAATACTAAAACCTGAAAATGAAAACGAAATCATAAATTTTTTGAAGAATAAAATGATGGAAGCTGAAAAGTTTACTTCTTCGCCAAGGCCCTTTGCTATAGCTTTTGACACTAACTGCTTTATGCTTAAAGTGCCTTCAAACCTTTTACAAAAGGAACTTAGAAAAATTCCCTGCGTATATTCGGAACTGGTTTTAGAGGAACTTGGGCTGCTTGCTCAACATAAACTTAACGGAATTATTGAACATTTAAAACAACTATATCCAAGCTCAGCCCATGAACTCTCTTTTTTACGGTACTGTGAAACTAGAATTGCTAGAAGAGCGAAAATGGGTATAGCTGAGGTTAACAAGCTTCAAATAGAACATGCTGGCAAAACAATAGGAGCCAAACCCCCAAACAACTTTTCAACATTGAGTAGCGTTGAGAGAGATAATCAAATTATAGAAAGCTACGTAAAGTATCAGGAAGAAAGAAAAGTTGAGCTTATTTTCTTAACTACGGACAATAATGCAAATATTCGCGCAGCTACGAAAGGGCTAGCAACATTTTACATAAAACAGCCAACAAACCTATCAAATATCAAAATAAACTATAAATCTTTAACAAAACTGCTTTACACATTATCAGTAATGTTCGGCTACATCAAGCTTAGAACAGGATTTACAACTACACTAATTTATAGTACATGGCCTGGAAAAACTTTTAAAGAATGGAAAAGCGACCTAATGAAAATCCTAATACCAAAAGACATCAAAGCAACTCAAAACATAAGGAAACATTTAGCAGTTTTAAGAACATAAGTGAGAAACATGATAAGAGGCTACAGCGAAAAAGCAAAAACCCCCTTAAAAATAATTCTTAACGTTAGAGACATATACTCCTACCTTTACTGTCCAATATGGGCATACATACTAAAAACATACCATTTCAAACAACCTGTAACAAGAAAAATGCTACAGGGAAAAGCATTACACGAATTGAGATATGTAGCTACAAAATTCTTAATCAAAGGCTTAAATATCCAGGAGGCAATAAAACTTGCAGTACAAGAAGTAACTGAAAAATTTAACGAACTAAAACCGTCAGAAACAAAAAATGTGATACAAGATTTTTACAAAAACTATGAAATCCTTAAACACATTCCAGAAAAGTTTGAATATGAAGTTTACTTAAAATCTGAAACACTTGGACTAAAAGGCAGAATAGACATCATAGAGAACGGACATCCCATTGAAATCAAATACACAAACATGAAAACGGGGTTCCCAGAGAAAATACAACTAACACTTTACACCCTTCTCCTCGAAGAAAAAACTAGAAAAAATGTTGAGTACGGATTTATAGAAAACTGGAAAACCGGAGAAAAAATAAAAATACAATTCACAGAAAAACTGAGAGAAGAAGCTATAAAAATGAGAAACAACGCAATAAAATACTTCTACATAGAAAAAACAAAACATATCAAAAAAGCTAAAGTAAGCATCAAAAAATGCAAAAACTGTGAAATAGAAGAATTCTGCAAAACAATAATCAACCACTAAGCACAAAATATCAATTAATCACCTAATTTTATACTACACCTTTCCTCAGAAACTTAGAATCACATAAACCCCTTACTAAGCCTCATTACATATATCTAAGGCACCCTTCAAATCCAACAACTCAAACCATATAGGCATACATATATATTTTATTTCTGTCTCTTATACACATCT
>JAEOSG010000251.1 GCA_016840485.1 Candidatus Baldrarchaeota archaeon | reverse complement strand
TATGATAGCAATGTTTTGGTTGTTGTTGACGCAGAGGACTTCGAGGTCAGAAAAGATGTGATCGAGATTGAAGGAGAGGTTGAAAAAGAATTTTCATGGAAAATAGGAATAAGTCCACTCATAACAAAAGAAAACAACGAAGCAAGACTGTTCATAGAGGTCTTTGGATGGAAAAACATAAAATATTAGAAAATGAAGCAAAAAGAGATATCGAAATTAAATGCTATAATAAAGCAGCAAGTGCATTTTATTTTGCGCTTAGATTTCTAGCTGAAACATTATTACGAAAACTTCAATGGTCAATTCCCAGAAGGGACGATAAGCTAGCTAATTCTATAGAAACATTAGGATTAAAAAATGCAGCTAAAAGTCTGCGTTTCCTATATGAATTACGAAAAAAGGCTGACTACATGGAAGAATCTGTTAACAAAGAAGAAATAGCTGAGTGTGTAGAGGTTTACGAAAAGGGTAAACAAGAACTTTTAAAACAGCTAAAAAGATAAAGAAAAATACATTTCTTGTTCTGTGAAAGCTTCTGATTCTTTTAGAATTTTCAGTCAATATGAATTTATTGTAAATAGGTTATTTGATTTTTGGAGGTTCCACCAGGTATTAAGGATTGTTTTGTCTGAACATTGTTTTTACTGGTGGTGGTTTTGCTATTATCGCTTCAAATTCTTCTTTAACTTCTTCGGGTATACGTGATGAAAGTGCAAATCCACGTTCTCTGTCAAGAGCATATTCGTAGAGTAATGTTTTATATGCCACTTGTAATGGGCGAACCATTACGTAAGCTGGTATAAATCCAAATATCAAGAAGCCAATAGCGGTCAATATACCTGCTACAACCATTAGATCCTCTGAGATCCCAAGTATTGGAACCAATATGAACATTCCGACCAGATATCCAGAAACGCCGTATAGTAGTATCATTATGAATATGAAGAACATGTAAACGCCACTTACACCGCTTACGTAAATAATGATGTCGATGAAATGTTTCTTTATTAAGTCCCAAGACCTTTTAATGGAGTTTTTGAATCCTTTACCTTCTATAATCATTGCTGGTAAAGCGAAGAAGGTTACAAACTGAGCGAGCCCATATGCTAATGCGGAAGCTATTTTAAAGAAAATTAAAGCAACAATCAGCACAGGTTTTTCTTAGCTTGCTCCATTCTAATGTTTCTCGCATACCTTGCCACGGTATCCAAAAGCGCCATTACAAAGCCGAGCTTAATTATTGGGTTCACAGATTTTAATACACGTTTTGTTCCCTTTGCAAGCCATGCTTGATCCTTAGATGGGCTTCTATACCAGTCGTCAACGATTGCTACAATTATTCCGTTTGAAAAATACATCGCAGCATAAATAACCCAAGCATAAACCAAATCGTAAAGAAAAGCTAGAATGCCCCCGATGGTTTCAGAATCAAAGTAAGAAGAGGAAACATAATATATCCATATAGTTCCTGCAATGCCAACTATTGCCGACATAAAAGCAAATATCGAAAAAATCATTGACACGCCTATAATTTCTGGTTCATCACTAACAGCCTTCGCTGAAAGTTCTATTAAGCCGCCAGCAAGACGAATTCTATCCCTCCAACGAAAAACTAGAAATAGGAACAAAGCTCCAAGAGCTACAAAAACGATTGCAAGTATAAAAACTCCAATAAGAAAAGATAAAGCTCCTATAAAGAGAAGAACCACTGGTCCCAAATAGAAGAGAACCGTCGTAACTTCTTTCCCAATTTTCGCTATCAGTTTAAGTATGAAAATCATTAAACCAATCGTAATCAAAATCAACGAAAGTATAAGCGCAGCTATTAGTTTTGAATACGACACAATAGTAGCCCACATTGCACCTAAAAACTGTAACACAATAGCAACTGCTAGAGGGTTTTGCAACAATACGCTAACAATTGCATAAAGCCCAACACCATACAAAATAATCATCGCAAAAATAAGCGATATAACAGGCCAACTCGACAACTCTTTCTTCATATTCGAAGAATATTCTTGACTACTCATCTTAACATCCTTCCACGTAAATTTTATGCCAGAGACATAAATATTATTATGGAAAAAGTATTTAAAGCATCTCAAATGAAATCTTGATGAAGAAGAGTCTGAAGTTTTAGAGGTTATAAGCCATGAAACTCTTAGTCAGCGTCACAAATAAAGATGAAGCCATGGAAGCAGTTCTCGGCAAAGCTGACATTATCGATGTTAAAAATCCAGCTGAAGGCTCCCTTGGAGCGCATTTCCCAAGAATTATAAGATCGGTAAGAGAGGTTGTGCCTAGAGAATTTGAGGTTAGCGCCGCCATAGGGGACGTTCCAAATCTTCCTGGCACGGTTTCCTTAGCAGCTCTTGGGGCTGCTGTCTGCGAGGTAGACTATGTAAAGCTGGGGATGTATGGTCCAAAAGACTTTGATTCAGCTCTTATTCTCGCTAGAGAAGCATGTAGAGCTGTTAAAGAAATTATGCCCGATGTCAAAGTCGTGATCGCCGGTTATGCTGATTATCAACGGGCGAATTGTCTTAACCCCATGCTAATACCCGAAATTGTCAGGCAAGTGGAAGCGGATGTAGCAATGATAGACACCAAGATTAAAGATGGGAAAAAAATTTTCTCTTTCCTAAATGACCAACAACTTTCATCATTTATAGATAAGGTTCATGACCACGGATTTATGGCTGCTATAGCTGGGTCACTTAGCAAAGAAGACATTAAAAAAGTTTACGAACTAGGAGCAGATGTCATAGGTTTTAGAACTGCAGCATGCATAGGTGATCGCGTCAAAGGAAGAGTAAGCAGAGAAAGAATATTGGAACTCAAAAACCGAATTAAAAATATATCCCGCTAGAGCAATATAATAGATATTTACCTTAATAGCTTTGCTATGCGAAGACTTGAAATTAACCATTTATCTACCAAAGTTTTAAGATAATTGTCGGGGTAGTCAAAAGGTCTTAGAAGGAACAAGCTGCTAATTTTAATAGTTATGTTTAATAAAAGGCACAAGTTTTAGAGATTTAAAATAAAACAGAGATATGCGCAAAGAGGAAATCTAAGAAGTTTGAAGGTAATTCTCTTGTTAATGACTTAAAACAAGATTTTAAACAATTCTATATATGTTAACCGCTTTCAAAAGAAGTTTTCTCAGATTTATAGATTCAATCTTGCGAACTCCGTTGTTGCCCTTAACAGCCAGATATTTTCCTTTTTCGCTTTTTCAATT
>JAEOSG010000250.1 GCA_016840485.1 Candidatus Baldrarchaeota archaeon | reverse complement strand
GTTCTTTTTCTACTTTTTCCTTTTCGGACAATTCGTGAAGTAATTCTTCCATTCTACCCTTATTTATTTTAATTCTCATGTTTATCTTATGGTACTCTTCCCAGTCCTTTTCTAACTTTTCAATAAGTTTATCCAAATCTGCCAATTTGTTTTCTAGAAAAACTATTTGTTTTTCTAGTTTTTCTTTTTCTCCCCCTAAATGTTCAACTATTTCTTCTATTTTGTTTTCTGTAAGTTTTGTCTTACAGACCGGACAGAATACAGTTTTTCTTTCTTTTTTACCCTTCTCTAAGAGTTCTCTACTCTCTTCGATGTATTTTTTGTAGCCTCTTAAGTTTTCAATTTCCCCATGCAAATCTCTAGATGTTTCTTTGCTTTCTTTTAACTTAGTTTCTACATCTCTTAGTTTTTCGAATTTCTTTTCGTCTTCCTCTACTTTCCTGCTTATTTCTTTTAGTTTTTCTTCCTTCTCCTTAATTCTCCGATATTCTTTTTGTAGTCGTTCTACAGTTTCTTTTAAGTGTTCTAAGTCTTTCAATAAGTTGACACCGTCATTCAACTTTTTAACTTCTTCTTCCAATAGTTCAATTTCATGTTTAATTTCTTCTCCTTCCGCAATAAGTTCTTCTATATTCTTCAATTCTTTTTCTTTTTGTTCTTTTTCGCTTTTTAAACTATCTAAATGTTCTTTAAGTGTTTTCAGCTGGTTTAATTCCCTTTCAACTTCTCTAATGTTTAAATCCTTCTTTCCGATCTCTTCTTCCATGTTTTCTATTTTAGCTTTAACTTCTCTAAGTTCTCTATATGTTTTCTGAATTAATTTTTCTAAATTCTCTGTTCGCCTTTTAACGTCATTCTTATCTTTGATAAATGTCTTTAAGTTTTGTATTTTAACGCTAATTTCTCTAATTTTGCTTTTAAACTGGTCTCTAATTTCTTTTGCAGTTGTCTTGCATGTGTCCATCTCAATTTGAAAGGCCTTCAAAAATATTGCTCTTCTTTCAGCAGGCTTTACTTCTCGTCCAATGAGTTTGGCAACATCTCCTTGTCGAACAACAATTGTATTCATAAAAGTTTTGAAATCAACACCTATTATCCTCTGAACCTTATTAGTGACTTCTCTAGGCCTTTTCTCAACATACTCTTTTACTTCACCGTTTTCATCGATAACAGCTAAAAACGCTTTAGCACTTTTACCCTTAGATGAAAAAACAGTTCTGGACACCCTATATCTTTTCTCTCCTACCCTGAAATCAACTGTTACCGTGGATTTAGTTTGATCAGGTGGAACAACTTGTCTAGCAAACTTTGCATCTGATTGCCCATAAGCTAACCCGAAAAGAGCAAAAGTTATAGCATCTACGAGTAAAGTTGTTTTACCAGCACCAGTACTTCCAAAAACCGATACAATTCTACCAAGTTTCCTAAGATCCAATTCTACACGATCATATGATGCAAAATTCTGGGCTTCCACACGTTCAATTAACATTTAAACCTCCTCCATACTCTTTCTCAAAATCCTAGCACCTTCCTTCAAAACTACATCAAGTATGTCCTGCGAAACCTTTTTCTCAAACATCCGCCTAACATATTCCTCAAATATCTCCTCCAACTTCTTACCTATCACAGGATCAATAATAGGACGATCTACATCGACAGGCTCATTTCTCAAGAACCAGTGTAAAACATTCTTGGAACTAAAAAACTCATCCAACCTCTCAACATCTATTGTTTGATCGCTTCTCAAAGTACAAATCAACCTAACTATAGCACCCTCTAAGATCTTAACTCTCTCTAAAACATCCAACAATGCCCCAGTAGGATTCTCTGCCTTAGTTAAATTTATACTTTTACCCTTTACACCGATCCTTAGACTTGGAATAGTTAGCATCGGTCTACACTTTAATTTTTCAAAAGTATATTCTAGATCCCCACCACTTTCCTCAATAAACACAAAAAACTTTTCATCCTCTTCTTCCCCAAAATTTATTCTCTCAACAGACCCGGAATAAATGATTCGTTTAGCTACTTCTTGAGCCTTATGAACATGTCCAAGAGCAACATAACTTACATCATCTGAAGAAATACTTCGCTCAGATATAGGAATATCATCTACAGGAATAATCATCTTGGCACCTTTACTTAGCTTCGCTCCTCTTGTCAGAAAATGACCAACCACAACCAAGTAATCGTATTCACTCTCGACTTTACCATGTAATTTTGTAAAAATATTTTTTATTGCGTCTTCGTAGCTCTTAGGATCGAAAAGCGTTGGATGAAGATAGGGAAGACAAATAAAGCAAACAGTTTTCCCGCTACGGAAACCCTTTATAGATTTAACAGTCGGTTTATCTATGTAGAAGAAGTTTTTCGGACCTATGTCATGTAGTGCCTTAATGTAAGGCCTTACGTCTTTCGATACTGGTTGATCATGGTTTCCAGCAACAACCAAAACAACAATATCCTCCTTAAGCATTGAGCCTATAATTTTGGAAAACTCGTCAAGAACAAAACCGCTAGGTCTTCTATGGTGGAAAACATCTCCCGCGATAATGAAAAAATCACATTTCTCCTTCACAGCGAAATCTCTAATTTTTTTCAACTGATTAATGAAGTCTAAAATTCTTTTACGCTCAATTTCTTCATTGCCAAGAGATATATTGGATAAACCTACACCGAGGTGTAAATCCGCTGTATGAACAATTTTAAGACCTCTACTCATCTTCATCTCCTCCCATTTCATATTCTTTAATAAGAAGATCTATTTCCCTTCCTTTTTTAATCAGAGCGTTACGATATTTTTCAGCAAGCCTGTCCATCGTAGACCTGTAATCTACGATTTTCAAAACAGCCGGGACGTTTATTGCCTCACCGTACACTAAGACCTCCTGTCTCCTAAGTTGCTGAACCACAGGTTTGAAAAGCTTAGGGTAAGGCAAACCCCTAGTGCACACATCCACATCACTGTCTTCGGTTAACAGCATCACAAAGTAATTCCAAAGCATGCCTCGAACATCCTCAAAAATCTGAGAAGGCCTCTGATCAATGACGCAGAGCACAACACCTCTCTTCCTCAACTCTCTTGCAATGTTTCCGAAAGGCGTCATATAATAGGTTTCAGGTCCAAGAAACTTGTGTGCCTCTTCCAAGAAAATTACAACACGATATTCAAGTTTACCGCCTTCCATAGCAAGCTCAACATATTTTTCCCATAAACGGCGAGCAATAATATTAGCAATCAACATATATGCAGCC
>JAEOSG010000249.1 GCA_016840485.1 Candidatus Baldrarchaeota archaeon | reverse complement strand
GGGATTAATATCCTCTGTTTACCGTTCGATGACTTAGTACTTACATCGATTTTCGCGACTTCTTTTTTTCTTAAATCAACTATAACGTCGACAACAGTTCCAATATACTTACCTAGAATACTATATACTTTTTTACCGAGAAGGGATGTAAGTTTCATATAATATCCTCCTAGCTAAGAAGATAATGATAATATTATACGTGCATCTACAGTTAATGCGCCTTTATCATATGCAAATATAGGGTTTAAATCTAATTGATCGATTTCTGGATGTTTTGTGACAAGTTTTGACACTTTTAAAATAATATTAACTAGTTCGTTAATATCCACGGGTTTTCTACCTCTAATTCCTGTAAGAATGGGGTAACTTTTAATTTCCGTGATCATTTCTCTAGCATCATATTCCGTAAGTGGGGCAATTCGAAAACTTACATCCTTAAACACTTCAACAAAGATCCCACCTAAACCAAACATTATAGCAGGGCCAAACTGCGGGTCCTTAGTCATTCCTACAATAACCTCAGCAATCGGTTCAGGTGCATATTCCTGCACTAAAACACCAATAATTCTCGCATCGCTCTTATGTTTTCTAACATTATTAATTATATCCTCATAGGCTTTTTTCACTTCATTTTCATCTTTAAGATTAATCATTACTCCTCCAACATCACTTTTGTGAATTACATCAGGAGAAATGATCTTTAAAACTACCGGGTATCCTATTTTCTCCGCATATTCTACGGCTTCATCTACAGTTCTAGCAACTTCAAATCTAGTTACAGGAATCCCGTACTCCCTAATGATAGTCTTTGCTTCGCTTTCGAGCAGATAAGCTCTGTTCTCCATTCGTGCTTTTTCAATTATTTCCTTAACCTTATTCACACCTTTCACCTCGTAGGGGCTGTTAAGATTGGATTACAATCAATATTTATTTTTAGCTGTACAATTTCTACTTGGTTAGTTAATAGTTTCATTAAAGGCATAAAATCTTTTTTATGGTCTTTGTTCCATTAAGAGAAAGTTCCTTTATATCTTATCTAAAGGCCAAAAAGTCTTCTCCTCCAGCATATATACGCTGCAATATTGCATATAAATCATCCAGCCCTTCGTTCTTAGCAGCGGAAACAGAAATGAGTTCCCCCGGCCTACCCATTTCATTTAATATACCGAAAATCTTTAAACTCATTTCTCTTCTCAAACCGGAAAATTCCTGATCAATGGTTTCAGCTAACTTATAGAAGTCTTCCGACCATCCAAGTATTTTTTGTTTTTCTTCCTCCTCTAACAAATCTGACTTGGATAAAACATATACCTGGGGTATCTGAAAACGATACTCCACCGAAATACCCAGCAAAAGAACCGACACATATCCATAAGGATTTTTAGCAAGAATCGGATCAACTAAATATATTGATGCCTGATTTTCACCACCTAATGCAGAAACTATGAGAGGCCCAGCACTCCTATATGCAAAAAGTTCCATTTGGCCTGGGGTATCAATTAAAACATATTCTGGCTTTAAATCGTCGATTTCTTCCTTTATTTTATCTATTTTCCCCGTTAACATGTCAACGCTTGCAATAAGCGCTCCATTTGGGCCCAAATCGAAATTAAGCATAACATCCTCTACCTTAATATAATCTCTCGCATCTACATCCGGTGTATAGGGCAAATTCCGAACACCAGGATCCAAATTAACTGTTATCGCATCTAACTCATGATCTTTTAACCACTCAGCAAAACTTGCTGTTAATGTTGACTTGCCACTTCCGGCAGTTCCAATAAAATACATAAAAAACATGTTTTTATCTCTCCCATACAACAACACTAATACATAAATCTAACAATTGTTCCTAACCTGACTTACTAATAAACTTTTGAACCTACCATGTTATACAGCTTCTTTCTTCCTTTAATTTTCCTTTTCCCATAGTATTTTAAACAAAACATAATGTTATATTAAGAGTTACGCACAGTTATTTACAACACTTTAAGGGGCACAAAGAGCGCCGATGCTTAACAGAGAATTGTAATACTAAATAAATTAAAACCTTGAGACCAGTTATGCAAGGTAGCTTGTGTCTAATTTTACCCTAGCGCCCATTAATTGCTCAGCAACAGCCTTGTATTGTTTCATAAGTTCCGGTGTTATGCTAGGTCTTATCATTTTTAATGCCTGTTCAAAGTGCCGCATATGAACTTTATCTACATCTGGACTCTCTCTCATAGCGGACATTCCAGCTTCCCTACACACAGCTTCTATATCAGCTCCACTATACCCATCGGTTTTATCTGCCAGTATTTTTAGATCTACATCATCTGCAAGAGGCATGTTCTTTGTATGCACCCGGAAAATCTCATATCTTGCATTCCTGTCTGGCGGTGGCACAAGTAACAGTCTGTCAAATCTTCCAGGTCTTAAAAGCGCAGGATCAACTATATCGGGACGATTTGTGGCTCCTATAATCACTACTCCTCTCAGTTCAACTAATCCATCTATTTCACTTAACAACTGATTTACAACATTTTCATGAACTCTCGTTCCTTCCCAAAGACCTCGCCTGGGCGCTATTGCATCAAGTTCATCAAAGAATATTATACATGGTGCAGCTTGTCTGGCCTTCCTAAATATTTCCCTTATTGCTTTCTCAGATTCACCTACCCATTTTGAAAATATTTCTGGACCCCTAACAGCTATAAAGTTTGCACCACTTTCATTTGCAACTGCTTTTGCCAACAATGTTTTTCCACAACCAGGAGGACCAAAAAGAAGTATGCCTTTGGGCGGTCGTATTCCAAGCTTTCTAAAAGCTTCTGGATGCTTTAATGGCCATTCTACAGCTTCCCTTAGCGACTTCTTCACATCCTCAAGCCCACCTACATCTTCCCAAGTCACTGTAGGGATTTCTAGCATAACCTCTCTCAACGCTGAAGGTTCTACCATCTTTAGTGCTTCTTCAAAATCTTTCTTGGTAACCTTCAATTTAGATAACACTTCAGGCGGTATTTCCGGTTCATCAAGATTTATTTCAGGAAGAATACGTCTCAATGTATGCATTGCCGCTTCTCTACATAGTGCCGCTAAATCTGCTCCCACAAAACCATGGGTTCTCTCAGCTAATTCATCCAAGTTTACGTCTTCTGCTAGTGGCATGCCGCGGGTATGAATTTGCAAAATCTCCCTTCTACCATCTCTGTCCGGAACACCAATTTCAATCTCCCTATCAAATCTTCCAGGACGCCTCAGAGCAGGATCCAAAGCATTAGG
>JAEOSG010000248.1 GCA_016840485.1 Candidatus Baldrarchaeota archaeon | reverse complement strand
AAAAAAGAAAAACCTTAATAAGATTCACCGCTCTTGCTAAAACCTCTTTTTTTCTATGCATAATTGTTTGAAAATCTTTTCCTTATTTAAATCTTCTTTTAAGTAATATTTTGATATAGCCAGCATATTTTCCATATTTAGCATTATCTGGGATAGAAACTGTAAAGTTCACTTTTAGTTTACTCTTAGGAACAAGGATTATTGGAGGTGTGGGTTGCAAATCTATCCATGGGGTTATGTTACCATACACCTTAATAACAACATCAACTGGGAAATTATGGGAGTTATTAATCACAATCATACGCTTTCCCGTACCTCCACGTGGCAATAAACCAAAATGCATTGCATCTGGATCTAAGTTAAAACCGGCTCTATTAGAAACTACAACATCAACAGGAATGATTCTCTTCTCTTTAATCATAAACGTAGAAAAGAAAAGTGCTGTACCTCCAATGGCCAGCAAGAGTATTGAAATGGCTAACAATACAAATTTTCTTGTCATTTTCTTCGCTTCCGCGCAGTATGCTTTTCATAACCAGCAAGTTTTCTGAGAACTGAAAAATTAATTATGATCAAAAGCGCAATTAACACAATTATTAAAACCAGTATCAAAAATGTAGGACTAGTTAAACGTACCAACCATGGTTTTTCTAGAGTTTCAACTACTCTTACTTTAATATCTTTTCCAACACTCCCTCCTTCATATCTAACAATTACTCTTGCATCATATTCCCCAATTTCTATACCATGCGTATCCCAATATGCTCTGAGGATTGTTTTTTGAAAAGGCGGTAAGCTTATCGTAGGCGATTGTATCCTTCCGTTTGGTAAATCAACTATAGCATATACATTTTTCAACATACTATTCCAATTGCTTTGCACTTCAATATCAAAAGGATTTATAGTATCTTTTTGGAACTCTATAGTGTAGCCTGTTATAGAAATTTCTAAAGTTCCAATTTTGAACGCATCTTCTACCACAGTTTCTTTTCCGTCCCAATATATTGTTGCTTCAGCAACGTAACTTCCAGGTTCATATCCAAAAGAATCAAATACAACATACAGGTTCTTTTCACCACCAGAAGCAATAGAAACACTATCTGTATAAAGCGTTGCTAGTACTTTTTTTCTATCCGGTGTTAATATTCTCACAGTAGACTTTACTTCTTTTATCTCTTCATCTCCCCAATTTTCAAGATGAATTGTAATTTTAGACATTTCGCCGACATTGATATTCGGTGCATCGATACCTGCTTTTAAGTATTTTCCTGGATAAAGAACTCTGACTACGATTGGTATAGTGATTGCGGTTCTTCCTTTAAGCATGTTTCCACCGGACTTAGCTTCTATAACTCCGAATCGGATTGTATGTAATCCAGGATCAATACCCCCATCATCTTTTGGAAATTTTAGAATAATGTTAAAAATAGGTGCAGAACCAGGTGCTACACTTCTCAAAATCGGCGGATCAAATTCAACTAAATCTTTAAGATCCCCAGTAGCATAAAACTCGTAGTCAGTAACATAATTCACAGTAGTAATTAACCTATATGTAAACTTAACAGTTTTTCCTGGTACAAAATCAAGTTCTTTCTTTAATGTTTCTCCAGCTATACTTTGGATGCCAATACTGTAAGAAATTCCAGCAAAAACGAGCACTAAGAAAAATGAAATTAAAATTAAACGCAGGTTCATTTTTTAATACAATTATTAAGTGTATATAAAAAAGTTTTGAATAAAGAAGAAAAAAGAAAATTCTTTGTTTATACGTTTGCTGTAAATGTTATTGTATCTGTGAAACTTGCTGGTTTAGATTCTTCCGACAAGGTTATGTTTATCTGCACTGCAAATGCGTCATTTGCATCAGCGTAGGTAAAGTTGTAGCATACAGGCAATGCTGTAGTACTAAATGAATTGAATGTCGATTCATAATTGGTTGCCCCTTGATCACATGCCGAACCTTCATCTATTATCTTAAACTTATAGCCAGCATTTGCGTCATCAAAGTAACTTGAACCTTTAAATCCTGTTTCGCCATTACTTGAAGTCATCGTCACATTGCTTATATCAACGTTTCCAGCATTTTCTAATACAAATGTTTCGTTGTCATAATTAACATTAGCATCTGTTTCTGTGAAACCATCACAGTAAGTGGACTTATAATAGTCATCGCCTGAAAAAGTATTACCAGCAACCGTCAATGAACCATCAGATCTTAAGTGACAATACTGCGTACCTGGAGCACTTCCGTTAATTTGACCGCTTCCAAAGTTAACTGTATTTATCCTTAGTGCAATAATCGCTGCTGAAAGAACTTGAATTTGTGCAGTTCCCTGTTGAGTTGTCTGATTACTTGTCTGTAATCCAGTTATCCTTAAATTCCCTAATTTGCTTACGCTTACCCATGTTCCAATTAACGAAATAGCTATTGCCACAATTAGCAAAGAAACAAGGGTTTTATTCGAAATATCACCCATTTTTTATTTCACCTCCTTTTTTCACCTCTTTTTTATTTAGCGATTTCAATTGCAACCATTCCGCTCACACTAACTGGCTGTGGTGGCTGTTCAATTGCTATACTCACTTTCCCATGCCCAACACCAGACAGGCCACGCGATGAAACCGGTGTTATAATCTTTGTAGACGATATAGTATCAAGTAACGTCCAAGTACAAATCATTGATGTAATAATTGCGATCAACAGAACCACTAAAACTGTTTTTTTAGAAATATCATTGCCCATTTTCCTATTCACCTCTTTTAGTCTCTAATTTGTTTTTTCAGAGAAGATATTTAAATATTTCGTTTTCATTTTTCAGATTCTTGTTAAGTAATGCACTAAAATAAAAGATTTACCCATGTTTTTTCCTTGGAAGATACTTCAAAAGCAAAATAGTAGAAACAATCAACATAAACACAGCAGGCATTAAATATAACCAAATGAGGTTTTCTACCAAGAAATTCCTCTTCACCGCAATGTCAGAATCGAATTTAAAGGTTCTATTTCCTCCATGTATTTCTATTATCAATTTGTAATTTCCAGGCTTCATATAAGAAGGAACTTCAACAAAACTACAGATCTTATTTGTCGTTTTTGGCAATAAGCTAAATTTGGATACTTTTCCATTACCTACTATTTCATTATCCCTGATTATATCAAACTCAATTTCAATATCATCAAGTTTCTCATTCCAATCGTTGTAGAAATAAAAATACATTTTATTTATTTTTCCACGTATTAATTTTTTTGTATGATATTTAAGTTTGATTACAGGGTTACCTATCACAATCTTATCCAA
>JAEOSG010000247.1 GCA_016840485.1 Candidatus Baldrarchaeota archaeon | reverse complement strand
ATTGATAAGAATGAGACTTTAGAAAAAGCGAAAAGAGAATTTTTCCTACTTTTTGTAGTTATGATTATTTCTTTGGGTGTTTCCCCTGCAATGGTTTCAAACGGCCTAAACGCTCTAATCTTTAATCCTTCATCTTCATTGCTTCTGTGGATTGTTTTAAGTTTTGTGAATTTTAGTTGGAGTTTTCTGGCTAAGAGAAAATGCAAGACCACGAGGAAATGATTGAACTGTTTAAATCTCATACAGGAAGTTTATCAAGCCCTATTTTCCTGATTTGCCTCTCATTTTAACAAGCTTTTCGAGGTGGTAATAGCTCCTCTGTTTCTCTCCAGCCTTCTTCAGCAAGATTTTTCGGTGAACTCCATACTGTCAAGTTTAATAGGTTATCTTGGATCTGTTTTTCCATAGTTCATCGCTGTTATTAGCAGATCCATTACATCTATGAAGTTGTTGCCGTCAATATCGTAGTTTGGATTATACTTTGGATGTCCCGGAGTGCTTCCATAGGCGAAGGCTATAGCAAGTAGATCCATTACGTCTACGAAGTTATTTGCATCTACATCGCCTGGAATACCGATATAAACCCAACCATCCGTTAACAGATTGTCAGTTGTATTGATCTCGGCGGGAACCGGAGTAACATAAGCACTAATGGTATAGTTTCCCTTATCAAAACTCGTAGTATTCCATGTAACGGATATTGTTATGGAACTTTCATTTTGAAGCATTATCTCCCTCTTGCATATCGGAGTCATGTTGATGTAAATTGTAAGGTTGAATATTTCTGTGAAGCTGCCAAAATTTGCAATTTCAACTATTATGTCCGTTGTATATCCGTATCCTACGATGCTCTTTAAGGATTCAATTTTGGTTATGGCGATATTTGGACCAAGCTCTTCTCTACCTATTGAGTACGTTACGACAACTTCGTCTCTAACGATGTATAAAACACTAAAATAGGGAGGATCGTCGCTTTCTTGAGAGGAAATGCCTGTTGCGGTGTGTACATGATAGTCAGAAATGCCTTGGTACGGCGACCAATAGGCATCTCCTCCTGACAATAGGTAAGCAGTACTTGTTGTGAATGTAAAATTGTGATAGTGATGTCCGCCTCCCTGCCCTCCGGGTATTGTGCTGCATCTTATGAATTTATCAGAAACTATCAATGGTTTCCATCCTATAGGAGGAACTGAATTAGCCATTAGAGTGATTCCCGCTTCTAAAGGTGCGAGGTTTTCCTTAACGTAGATTGGCGTTAGATTATAATATCTGGGCATGATTATGCTTTCTTTCGTGGTACCGGAGAATATGTGATAATGATCCCCTGTTACGTCGACTCCAGATAACATGTAGGGACCTCCTCCACGTGCTATGTCTGTTTTACCACTAAAGGTGTGTACGTGTGGGCTTGTTCCTCCGATCTTTCCTATGGTTTCATTTGGTAATAGAAAGTAGCCAATTGCTGGTTTGAAAATTTCGTAGTAGCTTGAATTTGTTGCAAAAGAACTGTTAGTATAAATTATAAAGTCTTTTAGGAGATAGATGCTTCCTGATCGATTCAATAGTTTTAAAGTGTAATATGGGGGATAATTTGGTGCCGGATCTGTTATTGTCCTAAAATGATGACTATGTGTGCCGCAAGTATATACAACACCCCAACTTCCCGCATAATTATAAATTTGCTGCACATCAGTATTCCCTTCTATTATATGTGTATGTGTTGGAGATCCCCCTAGAACGCCAAAACTATCACTTGCTAGAGGGAATCTTCCATATATGTTGGAGGATTCATTGAATCCATCTGGTATGGTTGAGGAATTAGTATATGTAAACCATGTGCCATTCCATATAAGCCCAGTATAAGAAGCCTCCTGATTACCATAGTACATATAGAGTGTAATGTTGGATTCAGCTGGTATGTGATCTATCTGAATCCAAAAGCTTACGTAAGAATCCGCGTAACCTTCCATCCAGTAGTTGGTTATTTCCTTTTCTTCACCCGTTAATGTATCATAATATGTGAATCTTATATCCCCATAGTCAGATCTTACTTTACCTTTTTCAATGAACTGGGTAGCATTAATTATTATACTCACATTATAATGTTGCAAGTTTTCATTGAGGGGGTTGGTGACTATAATTGGTCTCCTATATTTCCAGTTAGAGTCCCACCAACTGTCCCAAGTGCTCTGTAGTGATTGAATGAAAGTAATTGGCGTCATCATACTTGTTATAAGGGTAAGTATTAATGCAACTTCAGCAATCGTTCCCTTCATATGACTACCCGACAATTTGTTTTTTGGTTTAACAATTTTACAATTTTTAAGATTTATGGATATTTCTTCTACTGCTATTTTATTTTAGTGTGAATCTGACATCACTACCAGTAACCTCAACAGCCTCGTTCCTTATATTACTCCCAACATCCGCGAACAAAGCAGCAACATACAAAACAGTAAACGCCAAGAAAAGAAGAACAAATCTCCTACCCAAACTTCTCCCCCTCCAACAACATAAAATTCAACCTCCGAAAAATAAAAATTTATGGAAAACAATACTAGACCAAAATTACCCCTTTCTAGAACCACCTCTTAACTCAACAAGCTTTCGACCTATAAGCTTCAAAACCTCAAGCTTTGGCTCCTTCCCCTTCTCAACATAAATTACGCCTGTCTTGCGCCATGGCATTTTGGGATAAGCGGCGTCGGCCACAACTTCATATTTTAGCTTTAACTTATCCAGAGCCTTGCATATTTCATCCAGCTTTGGATTCGGCACCGCATATTTCTTCGGAATTTTTCTGCCTTGCCCCCTCGCCCTCGTAGAGTCGAAATAAACTGGCCAGACGACGATTTTGTTTTGTTTTCTCATTCAATTCACCTATTTATGTGCATAGTAGGCTACAAGCTTTTTATTAATGCTGTCAACGCGAACAAATCCGAACCTTTCAAACTGGACTATTGTGTCTGGCTTAAGTTTGGCGCATGTTTTCTCGGCTATTCCCTCTGTTATGGATGCGTCCGGCATTACTACTTGGCATGGAATTCCATAGTCTATTGGAAGCCAATGAATCAGCGGAGCCTTAACTCGCCTAGCCTCCTCATAGGATTCACTATGGAACAGAGCATTAATAGCGTAAACTGAAACATCTTCTATTTCTATGTTGAATAGTTCCATCAGTCTAACAATCTTCCCTTTCTCAAAAAGTTTTAGGTCGCGGCTTGAAACCCAAATTTTTGCTTCTCCATTCTCCGGTTTAACTTCCAAGGTTCTAAAGCCTCTTTCTGGATGGTCCGGATG
>JAEOSG010000246.1 GCA_016840485.1 Candidatus Baldrarchaeota archaeon | reverse complement strand
TTAAAAAGGAATTTAATGTGTCGATAAGAACTATTTCGACATTGTTTAATGTTTTTTCTTCAAATTTTAGGTTTTTCAATGTTACATTTCCATTACGGTTAGTGACTAAGGCTATTTCTTCGGCAATTAGCTTTCTTCCCTCTTCTCCGTCTAAATACACCTTTAAAAGGCACATGTTGATATCTCATGTGTAGGACACTATGTTGAATTTATATATTTCGCTAATTCCCGGATTCTATCAAAAACAGTGTTTAAGTCACGGTTAATCTTCCATATAGAAACAACATGTCCAGGCTTGTTTTTAAACTCAAGTTTTTTCCAGCCATATCTTGAAAGAAATTTATCGAAAACTGCCAAAATGATTTTTCCTTCTTCTCTGTAGACGGTCTTAAGAACCAAGGAATGCCCATCTTCTACTTGTAGTTTGAAGCTTGCAACTATTCTATTTTCCTTTTCGTTAAACACTATTCCGCTGACACCTTTAAAAGACGTACGGCTGAAAACAAATTTTAACGGAGTTCCAACTTTATTATTCATTCTGCTTTTCCTTCTTTTCAGATACATTTAAAGCGTTAATGGAGGAATCGTGTTATTCTAGCCTCCAGCATTTCTTTTGGCATTGCACCAATTATCGTGTCGACAAGTTTACCGTTTCTAAAAACCAGTAGAGTTGGAATGCTCATAATCTGATAACGCGAGGCGGTTATCGGATTTTCATCTACGTTTAATTTTCCAAAAACTATTTTCCCAGCATATTTCTTCGCAAGTTCTTCTATGATTGGAGCTACCATGAGGCATGGACCGCACCATGGAGCCCAGCAGTCAACAACTACAAAGGAATTGTTTTGTACAAACTTTATGAATGTGGAATCCGTCAGTTCTAGTGGTTTATCTATAATTTTTCTCTGCTTTTCAACTGTCTTCTTTTCCTTCAAGGCTTGTCGTTTAAGCATTTCTTTAAGCTTTTTTAGACGTATTCTTTCAAGTTCTTTATCTTCTTCAGCCATATCTTTCCTCCGAATATCTAGGTACAATAAGCTTTTAGGTTGGCAATTTATGTTGGGAATAGTATGTTGGATAGAACTCTCTCTTCCCCGGAATATATATTGCCGCTGAATACTCCTCTATGAAGTCTACGTCGATGAGGAGGTCTATGTAAACCATTTTTTCAGCTATCATCTTTGCTTCTTCCCTCTTCTTCATTGAAATCAGCGTGGCGTAGGCTCCTGAAAGCGAACCGTTTCCTATCGGATGAAACTTTGCGTTTGGAAATTCTGGGAGTATTCCAAACTTTATTACGTTTTTTAGGTCTGTGTATGCCCCGAAGGCTCCTGCGAGGTATACGTGCTTCACATCATAAATTGAAATCTTATATTTCTTCATGAGGACTCCTATTGCTCCGCATGCAGCAGCCTTAGAATCCATTAAATAGTCGATGTCCCGCTGAGTTATCACTATATCTCTGCCAATAGCTGTTTTCTCGGCTGGAACCAGCACGTATTCTAGGCCGTCCGGCCCTCTTCTCACGAGCGGAGTTTTTCCTTCAACAAGTTTTCCCGCAAAGTCTAGGATGCCGACGGAGAACATTTCGGCTGCAGCGTCTATTATGCCTGAACCGCATATTCCCCTAGGCTTTGTGTTTCCAATTACGCTGTAAGAAGCCTCAAAGGTGTTTGGATCTATTTTGACGTGTTCTATTGCTCCATGCATTGCACGCATTCCAAACTTTATGCCGGCTCCTTCGAATGCTGGACCGGAAGCGCATGAGGCAGAAGCCAGCCAATCTTCGTTTCCGAAGATTATTTCTCCATTTGTTCCCAAGTCAACGAGCAGGGAGAGCTCTTCAGAAGTATGCATTCCAGAAGCGATTACGTCTCCTATTGCGTCGCCTCCGAGGAATCGGCTTACGTTAGGTAGACAGTAAATGTATGCTTCCGGATTTATTTTCAGCCCTATATTTTTTGCCTTTATGATAAATGGGTCTCTTGAAACTTCGATATCGGCCATTTCCAAGTATGTGGGGTCTTTCCCTACGAGAAGATGATTCATTACGGTGTTTCCGCCTATGCATACGTCCGTTATGTCATCATATTTTACCTTGGCGTCTGCCGTTAACCTATCAATTACTTCGTTTATGCTTTCAACGGCTGCGCTTTGAAGTTTTTTTAGCCCTTCCGGCTTGCTTGCATAGGCTATTCTTGTAAGTAATTCCTCGCCGTAGGTTATTTGCTTGTTTAAGGTTGAGGCGCGGGCCAGGATTTTTCCGTTGTTCAGGTCTACGAGAACTCCGACTACGGTTGTTGTTCCTAAGTCTATTGCCAAGCCATAATTAAACTTGGTTGTATCGCCTGGCTCAACGCAGATTATTTCCGGATAATTATTCTTTGTCCAGCTTACGGTAGCGGTTGCATGATCCTTTATCTCCATAATTTTCTTATAGATTTCATCACTCACGCGGGGTCTAGGTCCAGAATATCCTTCGAGTTTTATTGATGGGCGCATAAGAAATTCGTCGATGGATACTATCTTTATCGGGTATTTTCCAGTTGCAGGGTGAACACGTTCAATTTTTAGTTCTGCGCTGAGGAGTATTTTTGGGCGTTCTATTCGGCTTTCAACTGGAATTATGAATTCGCTGTCTGTTAAAACGCGAGCTTGGCATGAGAGGATGTAGCCTTCAGCTATTTCTTGTTCGGATAAGTGCTTTTTATGTGCATCAGATAAGTATTCAATTTTGCCTTTGCTGAGAATAACCTTACATTTTCCGCATTGTCCCTTTCCACCGCATATGCTTTCAATTCGTATTCCCGCTTGTCTTATGGCTTCAAGAAGATTTATTCCCTTTTCTACTTCAATAACCTTGTTAAGAGGATTAAAAATTATTCTTATCAGTTCTTTTTTCTTTTGATGAGTTTTCTCATTCTTTTTAGTTGCAGCCAACTCTTGATTTTTTCCTCCCTAGTGATAGGATGCAATCTACATTTTATCTTTTACTCATATGCAAATGAGGAATAAGAATAAAGTAGAGGGTAAAAATGCCTTATTAAGCTATTCTTCCTCTTCTTTTGGAGGCCATTTCTCACTTAGGAACTTTGGTATGCCTGAAGAGTCTTTTGGGCCTACCAGAACTTTCCATTTAGTGGCGTCTTCTGTTTCTCCGCTTAGCCTGGCGGCTAAACCAGGCAATATCAAATATCTATGCTTAACTTTCTCCTCAACTTTATACTCCTTAAGCGCATCCGCAATGGTGTCTGCTGTAAGGTATCTTCCTGCAACTGCACTTTCAACGCTTATTCCACC
>JAEOSG010000081.1 GCA_016840485.1 Candidatus Baldrarchaeota archaeon | reverse complement strand
TGCTAGCATGTCAACTCTCTTTGCCAGCGTGTTGAGCTGTTCCTCCGTTCTTCTCTGTGCTTCTGCTAGCGCGTCGACTCTGCCTGAGAGTTTGCTTAATGCTTCTTCTGTTCTCGCTTGTGCTTCTGCTAGCATGTCAACTCTACTCGAAAGAATGTTAAGTGTCTCTGCTAATGTATTGATTTTTTCTGCAAGGTCTTTAACGGCTGATGTTAACTTATCGAATTCTTCTCTTGTCACTTTGATTTCACGTACTTTGTCTTCTACTACTTTCACTATAAACTCGTAGAGTTCTGGCGTTATTGACAACTCTTATCACCTTTTACCACATTATACTATTTTGCACGGTAAATATTTAAAATTGGTGAAAATTTGAACTGTAAATCTTCTTGTCAATATTTTCACAAATTTGCTATATATGCAACTCTAGATATGAATAATCGCGTTTAAAAAGAAATATATTGATGAATAGCTCTACTTAAAGGAGTTTGGTCTAAAGGGGGTACTGTATGCTAGTATTATTAGGTCTTTTTCCTTTCTTCCTTTATGTCGTTAAATAGTTTGAATGCTTCATCTGGTGTTGCATCTTCATGTACAATAGCTCTTACAGCTTGAATCATTGCAACAGGGTCTTCGGATTGGAATATGTTTCTACCCATATCTACACCTACTGCTCCTTCCTGTATAGCGTTGTATGCCATTTCTAGTGCTTCTTTTTCAGGGCGCTTTTTTCCACCTGCAATTACAATTGGGACAGGACATGTTTCCACTACTTTTGTAAAGTCTTTGCAGTAGTAGGTTTTCACCATGTGGGCGCCAAATTCCGCTGCCATTCTACATGCAAGTGAAAGGTAGCGGGCGTCTCGTTCCATTTCTTTTCCAACAGCTGTGACAGCTAAAACAGGGATTCCATATCTTTCGGCTTCATCTATGACCTGTGCTAGAGCTAGAAGTGTATCTCTTTCGAAATCTGCCCCAACCATTATTGAAAAAGCTACCGCACATGCATTAAGCCTTATTGCATCCTCGATTGAAGTAATAATGCCTTCATGTAGCAATTCTTTTCCAATTATACTTGTTCCGCCGGAAATTCGTAGTACTATTGGTATATCGTATTCTGGTTTTATGTAGTTGCGTAGGGCGCCTCGAGTAAGCATAAGAGCGTCTGCATAGGGTATGAGTGGTTCAACTGTTTTGTCAAATTGCTCTAATCCCGCTGTTGGTCCCATGAAGTAGCCGTGGTCAACTGCTAACATAAGGGTTCGTCCAGTTTTAGGTTTAATTATTCTTGATAAACGGTTTTTCATTCCCCAATCCATTTTAATAACACCCTCTCTTAATTTCGAGTTATTTTTTAGGCTTAACGATTAAAAAGCCTTTCTCTATTAGCCAATGGTGAAACTGCCATGCAGTATATTTACAATTGGTTCTACAAATTTGTCTTACTTTTTCATATTCTTCAGAACCCTCTTCCAAAGAGTCTAATTTTAACTGTATTGGGCACTTGACATCTCTGCAAAATTCTCTTCTTTTATATTCTACAAACCCGGGGATTGGCATAATAAATGAAAAACGTTTTCAAACTTATAAAGTTTTAGCAAGCTTAAGTTTTAAACCATCATGTTGAATTTCTCTCTACAAGAATTAATTGCAAAATGTTATGCAAGTTTACCTGCCGACCGAAATTTTTTCTACTGCTCTTTTAGCCCATTCAGAATCGCTTAACTGAGCCCTACCCACATACACTAAATCTATTTTTCCCTCTCTGATTAATTTATCAGCGAAGAGTAGGTCTTTTATTCCTCCGCCCCCTATCATCAAAGTACCGGTTGTCTTCTTAATTTCCTCTGCATAAGGTACAAAGTAACCTTGCATGTTCTGTAGTTCAGGTGGCTGCGACCCGCAAAGCCCACCACTTACATCGAGAATATCTACTCCTTCTTCAACAAGTTTTTGCGCCAGAAATTTACTATCCTCTAACGTTAATCCTCCTGGACGGAGATCCGTTGCGCCGATTCTGTAGAGTAAAGGTATGTCCTTTACGTGTCTTTTAACTTCTTTAACTACTTCTAGGGGGAAGCGTATTCTATTTTCAATATCTCCTCCGTATTCATCGTTTCTTTTATTAGTTAACGGTGATATAAACTGGCTTAAGAGAAACCCATGAGCCCCATGAACCTCTATCGCGTCAAAACCTGCTTCAACAGCTCTTCTAGCCGCTTCGCCAAAAGCTTTAACTATTTCTTTTATCTCTTCTTTTGTTAATTCTCTAGGCACTTCTTCTTCAACGGGTATTGGGGATGGAGCCACAGGCTGCTGATTAATAATAGATTTTCTCGTTCTAGCTCCTGCATGGTTTAATTGAATAGCTATTACACCGTTTAATTTATGAATTTCTTCGGTGAGTTTTCTAAGTCCTTCAATATGTTTATCGCTCCATATGCCTAGTTGCTGTTTGGAAACCCTTCCGTTTTGTAGAACATATGTATGTTCAACTATTATTAAGCCGCACCAAGGTGCATACTTTTTATAGTGTTTAATAAGTTTCTCAGTTACGAAACCTTCCTTAGTGGCTAAATTTGTCTGCATAGGAGGCAAAACAATTCTATTCCTAAGCAAAACATCTTTTACCTTAATAGGAGACAAGAGAGAAATTGACATAAACCTCACCCCTTTTAATAAACCTTAATACTCTAGTTTGATAAATGTCTTTTTATCTGGAATATATGAAAACCTTCTAAACTACTTGTTTCAAAATCATTCTACTTAATTAAAGCAAGATTCTCACTAAATTAAATGTTAAAGAAAGAAATAAAAATATGAGTAAAATTGTTGAGGAGAGCGTGAACACCTCATGATTAAACTTGTAATATTTGATGCTGGTGATGTTCTCTATAAAGGTTCTAAAAAAGAAATGGTTAGAGAAGTTGTAAGTAGGTTTTTAGCTAAACATGGTGTTAAAGACCTTGAGAAAGCCATTAAAATTGGAGGAGAAGTATGGTCAAGAGTGGAGAAACTTGTAAAGATAGGTAAGATGAGTTTGAGGGAGGCCCATGAAAAATGGATAGAAGCCTTAGGGTTAAATAGAAAACTGGTTAACGAATGGAGTGAAATAGAGAAAAGCGAAATCCGATTTAAACTTTTCAAGAGAACTCCTCACGTAAATGAAACTTTAAAAGTATTGAAAAGAAAATATAAACTTGCAATTTTAAGCGACACCGTACTAAGTAAAGAAGAAATGGTACAAAAGCTACAAGCTTTGAAAATCGATTACAAACTTTTTGATGAAATCTTTACTTCCCATGATATTGGATTTGAAAAACCACATAAAGAGGCCTACCTGATCGTTTTAAGATACTTTAATGTTAAACCAGAGGAAGCTGTTTTTGTTGGACATGCTAAAGATGAAATAGAAGGCGCAAAGAAAATTGGCTTAATAACAGTTGTTTTCGCTGATAAAAATGTTGAAGGAGACTATTTTGTTGAGCAATTTGAAGATTTACCAAAAATTCTAGACAAAACAATTTCTCCTTAAATTTGAAACAGCACAAATCGTATCTAGTCTATTCGTAATTTATGAGATATCTCTTACCTCGTTTTATATGTCGTTTTCCTTGAAATAATCGACTTTTACCTCTTCCATTCGATTTTCACTTAGTATTTTATAAAAGTGCACGCTATTGTTTTCATATTTTGCCAGGATTAGCGTTGCTCCGCCATTCTTCGCAATTTCTAAAAGCTTAATTTTCTCCATTTTTGTAAGTGAGCTACCCTTTTTACATTCTATTATCAAAATTTCCCCATTTTTAATTGCAATCAAATCGAAGGGTTTTGAGGCAGCTAACCGCCAAACATACCATCCAGCTTTTGATAAAATATTTTTTACCTTATATTCTATTCTCCTACCCTTTGCATATTTACCCATTTTGTTCACCGCTTGAATTAATGATTTCTGATGGAATATGCATATTAGTGATTTATTAAGTCGCAAAACAACACGTTAATATAGCTGTTATGATTGCTGGTATTCCGTGTTCTGTTGCAAAGGTTATTCCGGGGCAAAGATTGACTATTAGCTTTGACCAGCGCATAATTCCTGTAGGTATTCCCTCTCTACTTCCTATGAAAACGTTAATCCTCTTTTCGGAATCTACAATTTCCTTTATTTGCTTGCAGGTTTCCTGATCTAATGTTTTCCCTCTTGCACTTGTAGTTACAAATACCTCTCCAAATCGTGATCTAGCTAACTGGAAGAGATCGTAAATTTTTATTGGAACCAATTTTACCTTTCTCGGATAGTTTTTTGTTTGAATTCTATATCTTGAGTTTCTTCCCTCAAGTATTCCTTTGAGAAAGCTTTCAAATTCCTCTGCCTTACATGGTTCAGTTGGAGCAATTACAAGTTCTCCGACCTCAAAAGCCTGCGCTGCGCGGCCTATTCTTACTCCCATTCGATAAGCTCCTTCAAGATCTTCTAAATATGGCATTTGAATAATTGACAATTTTTGAAGAATCTTCAAGGTACGAGTATCCTTTGGTTTCTTAATCGCTTGTTCTTGGGTAATTGAAATATATGCTTTATCATTAAAGATCTCTATCCAAACAACCTTATCTGGATAATCTAAATTCACTGGGTTTTCCAATTTTTCTTTAATTTTTGCTCCGACAATCACATTAACATCTATACTAGTGAAATCGTGTTTCCCTCGCCTAGTTGTTCTAACAGCGAAACTTTCTCCGCTCTTTAACGTCTTTTCAGCTACTAAAACAGCTTTATCAGCTATTTCCTTGGGATCTGCCCTGGTTTCTGCGAGAACGGGTAAAACTTTTTCTACTTCAGGTATCTTATTAACTATTTCTTTTGATGCTTTAAGAGGGTCAAGATTTTCAACAAAAACAATCCCATCATAGTTAAAAGGTTTAGCTATGACCTTAGCATTAGGGTAATTTTCAAGAACATGAGCTGCAACAACTTTCTCGAGGCCACGAGGTGTCTTTAAAACAAGGCTGACCAAAGATCCCACCTACAATCTTTTTCATTTATTGAGAATAGCTAAACGTACTTAAGCGTAGCTCTTCATTTTATAATTAACTTGAAATCGTTACAAGGGTGTATGAAATGGTTCGTGTTAAAAATATTATTTATTTTGATGCCTTTGGTCCTCAAAGTACTGACAAAGTTGTAGATACGGTCGTTGAAAGACTAGCTGAGGGAGATATAAAGTTTGTAATAGTAGCTTCGATAACTGGTGAAACCTCTCTCAAAATTGCTTTAGACGTTTGAACTTAGATGCGAAAGTTGTTTGTGCTTCTGGTTCACCTCAACGGGATTGTGAAATTAGAGGAAGAAAGTGGCCTTACGTTCAAAGGCAAAATTAGAGGGAAATTAAAAAGAGTTAAATGTTGAGATCGTTGAACGTGCAGCAACTACATTAGCAGGTGGATCTGTAGATTATAGTTTAGCGAGATATGGTCTTATGCTTCCTTCATGGGCCGTGCTTGAAACTTTGGTTATGATTGGAGGTTATGGTTTTAAAACCGCTGTAGAAGTTGTTCTCATGGTTACAGACTATGGTGCTGTGCCCCGTTGATCGAGGCTATTGCTGTTGCAGGAACTTTAAACAAAGGTGCTGATACCGCCATAGTTGTAAAAACAACTTATTCACCACACATGTTTTCCAGCAATTCTGATAAACGAATGCAAATTCTCGAGATTCTCGTCATGCCTAGGAATAAGAAATGGTATAGGAATATGGGTGTCTGGGAATTTGAAGCTAAAGAAGTTAAAGAAGGAGAAACTTTAGAATAATAATGTATAAAAGGTTCTTGGTGGCCATGAATATGAATGAGAGTTTAAAGTTAATTCTTAGAAAGTATATAGAGGAAGTAGAAGATGGAGTTAAAATATTTTTAAATGTGAAGCCTAAGAGTAGGATTGAAGACCTAAAATTTGAGTTTGATGAACTGGTTTTTTACACGAAAGAGCCTCCCGTCAAGGGTAAAGCTAATACCGCTCTTATGAAGTTTCTCTCCAAGGTATTCAAGGTTTCAACTTCCGCAGTTGAAATAATATCTGGTCACAAAGATAGATCAAAGACCGTGAAAATTAAAGGAATTCCAAAAGACATAGCAATTAGCAAACTGCTTAACTACTTATCCAAAACTTAAAGATATTAATCACGATGAAACCATGGAATAAAATTTAAATTAAGCCTACATAGTTTATGTAAACTGTGATTAACGGAGGTATTTTTATGGTTAAGGTTAATGAAGTTTTTCATCCTAACTCCGAACTAAAGACGTTGTATTTTCTCTATTTACTTATTGGAATTGTTGCATTCTATTTGTCTTGGGCCACACCCATAATTATCTTTGTTCCACACATATACGTAATTGTCTCGATATTACTCCCACTTTTGGCTGCAGTTGTTTTCTTTGCTTACTGGATTCCAAAGTACTGTTCCTCCGTTTCTTTTCTTCTTACTGAAAACGAAATAGTTGTTGAAAAAGGCGTATGGTGGAAGAAAAAGAGCATTGTACCATACAATAGGATAACCAACATAGATGTTGTCCAAGGACCTCTTTCAAGGAAATTTGGTATTGCTTCAATTAAAATACAGACCGCTGGATATTCCATGGCTGGAGGTTTCAGTGCAAAGGGGGGCGAAGCTGAAATTTTCGGAGTAAAGAACTACCAAGAAATAAGAGACTTCATCTTAAACACTATAAGAGGTATTAAACCAGTTGCTGTTGAAGCGGCCGCTGAAAAATCAGGTCTTGAAGGCATTATCTGTGAAATTCTTCATGAATTAAAAGAGATAAGAAAATTGTTAGAGAGGAGTACTAAATAAAATTTAGGTTGCGTGTTATTCAAGGTGTGATGTAATTTATTATCATGCCTACAATTATTGCAAATGTTATGCTGCATAGGGTTCCCGTTAAATAATATTCTGCGAAGTATCGTTCTTTTGAGTGTTCAAATCTTATGATGGATTTCGCCACAAAGATCATAGCTATTGCTGCAGGTTCATTTAAATACATAAAGGTTAATGTTAATGCTCTTTCAAGCATCCCTATGATTTTCCCAGCTCCTTTTGCGCTTTTATCCAATATTTGTGCTTTTTGGCTTTCAGTTAGCTTTAATTTAGAAAGAACAGCCAAAACTAACGGGGAACCCGCAAAAATAACGATTAAGTATCCAATAAGATATATCAGTAACCTTAGCAAGGGGAATTTTAATAACATATGGTTAACCTCCTGTGGTTGTCTTTGCATGGTAAACCGAAACTGGTTTACCAAGTTCTAACATTTTTAAATAATATTCAACCACTTTTTCAGCTTTTCTGACAGCCTTCCATCCAGCTGCACGAACAATCTTCGATATAGCTTGTTTTGAAACCCGAAATCTCCTAGCAGCATCAGACAATTTAACGTTTTCCTGCGATTCAAGAAAGTTTATCACGTCTTTCTGCCTCTTTGTCCATTTACTCTTAACATGCAAAATAAGTTCCGTAACAGAATTTAAGAGAAAATCGGTTTCTTCGTTACCAGACTTAAAAACTAACTCTACTTTCCTTTTTTTAGCTTCTTCAAGCGCGTCACGTGAACGGTGAAAAGCGGAGCCATCCATTTCGCTTGGCTTTCTACTTAGAGGAGTCTCAATACTCCCTATACCTACTCCACAGTAAAATCTTACGGGTAAATTTTTCTCGAGATACTTAAAAACATTTAAAACAACACTTGTCGTCTTTAATACTCCTTGAAACTCGTCTCCCAATGTCATAGTAAATTCTGCGATTAAAAAGTCACGGAACTTTATGTTTAGACTATTAAGTAGGTTTAGTATTTTGCTTTGGACTTCAGCTCTATTCTTAAGCTTCCTAGAACCTTTAATATCAACAGTAATAACGCAGGCAAAATGCAAAGTAAACCCTCTAGAGTTTACTATCAACTATAAACCTTATAAGGTTTACCCTCTCTTCCCCCAAATTCTCACTAAACTAATTCTTTTAACGCCTCTACTACTTTTTCCCTAACCTTTTTGACTCTTACTCTCTTAAAAACAAACACTATTCTTCCGTCGGTGTCTTTGACGTAAAGATTGTCTATGCCGAGTAAAATTGGTAGGAGTCCACGTGCCGGGCTTCCGGTAAGAAGCATAGAAACAAGATCAATAACATCTCCAAACCTTGAAAAATCATATGTTTTAACTATGTCATTAAGATTAACCTCCCTAACTATTCTTCCTGCTTTCAATTCCATAAGTCTTTTATTTGTTATAACATATGTTCTGAACCCCTTAAACAAATAACCACCACATACTATCAAAAAGAGCCCAAATAAGATCATCACAAGTGCGTTACGTAGTAGCGACGCACCAACAAGTATAAAGACTATTCCGACAAGCAAAAGGATTCCTGCGCCAGAACCCCAAAAACTCTGCCTACCTTTCCATATTATCCGCTCCCCTCTCATCAACATAAACTTTTCCAAACAACTCACCTCGAAACAATTTCTAATCTCGCTATACTTAATATATTACAAGTTTTTATTTGGACGTTTACCTTACAAATTTATATCGTTATAACCTAAATTCAACCTTAGCGAAGGATACGAGGTTAACAGATTGAAACTCTTCGAAATAAATGAATCCTTACTACATGCTACATTTAAAAGAAGAATTAACAGGTTTCTAGCCGAATTAAACATTGGTAAAAACTTAGTTCTTGCGCATCTTGGAAATTCAGGAAGACTTGAAGACCTCCTCGTATCAAATGCAAAAACACTACTAAAAAGGGTACGTAAAACCGGGAAAAGAAAAACATTATATGATGTTATAGCGGTATGGCATGGCAATTCTTGGGTTTTAATCGATTCAAGTTATCACAACATAATTACATTAAAACTTTTAGAACTAGAGCTTATATCAAAATTAAAGGGATATAAGGTTTTAAGAAAAGAAGTTAACATTAACGATGTGCGAATAGATTTCCTACTTGAAAAAGATAACGAAAAATGTCTCCTAGAAGTGAAGAGTTGCACCTTGGCAAAAAACCAAACAGCTTTATTTCCAGATGCTCCAACAGAACGTGGCAGACGTCAAATAAATCTTCTTACAAAAATGAAAGAGAAAGGATACAACGCAGCAGTCTTATTCTTAGTGCTAAGAGAGGATGCGCAGAATTTTTCACCAAACTGGAATATTGACCCACAATTCTCAGAAAAACTGAAACTAGCACAAAAAATTGGAGTAAAAGTATTAGCATGCCAAATTAAATTTGACGGAAAAAATGTAAACTTTGCAAAAGAACTACCAGTCATCATCTAGTTAAACAACTGTCATAACACATTGGGAAATTAGAAATATTTTTCAGTTTCCCTTATATACAAGCATATCTCGAAACTTAGAGTCCTCATTTAGTTTCTTTTCAACTTCTTTACAAAACTTGCATATTATACGCTTACTGCAAATTCTTCCTTTCCAATAATCTAATTAAAATTAGTGATGAAGCAATAGTCCAGGTTTTAAGATCATCAAGTTTAATATTTTCATCTGGTGCATGAGCATAGTCCAATTCTCCAGGTCCCCATGCCACTGCTGGCTGTCCTCTCCCAATAAAATATCTTATATTTAAAAATCCAGGACATAAAACTGGCTTCACAGCGAACCCTGTAACTTCCTTAACCGCATGATCTATAAACTTGATTAATTCGTGGTTTACATCTATAGATGCAGGTTTTATCGCTAAAGTTTCTTCAACACGAACCCTTACATCCTTATTTCTAGCTTTAAAACCCTCAATAACATTCAGTATCTCAGCTCTAGCGTTATTAACATCTTCCTCAGGTAAAATTCTCCTATCTATAGTAAACCACGCTACACCAGGTACCGTATTTACCGAATCACCAGATTTTGAAAGGCCGCCAATCACCATGTTAGCTCTATTACCGTCCTCTGGATACGCCGGGTAACAACTAACCCTACTCTCAACCTTTTCTCTAAGTTTAAGAAGTTCATTTACCAATAAACAAACCTTTTCAAATGCATTAATCCCTCTATGTGACAATGTTGCATGTATTTGCCTGCCCACAATTGTAACTTTTAACCATATGCAGCCCTTATGAGCATACCACACATACTTTAACGCTGTGGGCTCCGGCATTACCGTATAATCAGAAACAATCAAATTATTATCCACAATGTACCCAGCACCTAACGCACCGCCAGTTTCTTCATCAGGTGTGGCAGAGACCGTGACTCTACCATTAAGCTCAAGACCAAGCTTATCGGCCACATTCTTAACTATTAACGGTATATAAAGTGATGCTATCAATGCAGACTTCATATCACAAGAACCACGACCATAAAGTTTATCATCCCTAATAATAGGTCTAAATGGATCTAAAGACCAACCACTACCAGTAGGAACAACATCATAATGTGTATGAAAATGCAAACCTACTTTACCATTTCCAAACGCATATTCTCCGACGACATTAACTCTGGTATCGCCCTCATAATTGTGCATATTCCTAGAAACCTCAAATAATTTAACTTTAAAACCAACTTTCTTCATAATACTAGCTATAAGTTTTGAACATTCAACATAATTAATGCCAGGAGGATTTACAGTAGGTATTTCAATGATCTTCACAACGTCCTCAACAATGCTGTCAAATATCTCGTTAACGAATTGCATTAAATTTTTAGTAAGAAGTTCCATCGCGAAACCACCATATCACCTAAAGATTAATTCAACATACCATTAGCAAACTTACCAACAATATTCTACACTTCTTATCTAATAAGCTTTGAATACAAAATTCCATTGAAACATAGGGCAATGAGCAATATGTTAAAAATATTCAGCTATAAAAAATAAAACCACTTACAAGAATAGGAATATTTATTTTCCTCCTTTGTGATAAAATGTAAACATCATAGGCATTGGAGGAAAAACAATGCAATTAGCAGTACTTGTAAACTATGCATATGTCTTGTTGATCCTAGGCGGACTTAGCGTTGCGGCATGGTTTTTCGAGAAACTAGGAGAAAAAATACCGATTATCGGACCATTAGTGAAAGGTTCAATAAAATTAATAGCAATCTTCGGGTTCATAATTGGTATTTTATCAATAATTGCAGCGTATCAAGCAGTTGTAACAAGCCATTATGACAGGTTCACAATAGTTCTGCTTGCAGTAATCGGCGTTGCACTAGGCATTGCTCCAATAACCAAGTTTCCCATAGCTGAACTATTTAGCGTTATTGCTGGTATATCAATCGTAATGTTAGTTGCTTCACTCGTACCACCAAGCATATGGGATTGGCTATACGTAGCATTCGGAATCAAAACATGGATAATACTTCTGGCAATTTTCGCAGTCGTAGCAGTCTTAACATACATCTTCGCTAAACCGATTGTCGGGCTTGTCGAAATAATAGGAAAAATCTTGACAAGCAAACCAATATCGCTAATAATTGGAATTATCGCAGTTGTACAAGGAATCATGCTAGTTTTCGGAACATCTCTATGGATCTATATAGCACCATATCTGTAAATAATACACTACATTCTTTACTATTTTTGTTATGGCAAGAACAAGAGATATTGTTTAAACTACGTAAATAGCATACAATCTGACATTTTTAGAAATGTTTTCGAGGCGGAGTCGCAGAACGCTATTTTACAAATTCTACTCTGAGAACTCTCAAAGCTATGGTTTCTTGTACCCTTATAACTATACCAGTAATAACAACTTTTTGCTGATCATAGTCACAGAAGGATAAAGCTTCAAGACCATAACAAAGAATACTTGCATCACCTGATTTTAATATACCAACACAGTATTCTTCCTGCGGTAGGTTAATCGTATACACCGGTCCCCTGGGTGCCTTTCCGGCGTATGTCAAAGTTCCTTCGACTTCCACTTCCCTACCGAGATACTTATTAGGATTTTCCACGATCTCCTTCAAAGTTGTTTTTATTGGATTGCTCATCTTCTTTTCCGCCTCTTAGTAATAAATTTTTTAAAAATATAGGAGTTAAAAATG
>JAEOSG010000245.1 GCA_016840485.1 Candidatus Baldrarchaeota archaeon | reverse complement strand
GATCAACATTGCATTCGAAAATACCTTGGAAAAGCATCTTGAAATTGAAATGGGCCATACATTTGAAACAATGCTAAATGATGATTTTGAAGAGGGTTTGAAGGCTGTATTGGAGAGAAGGGAGCCGGAATTTGCTGATTGGAAAAGATCCCAAGGAAAAAGATGATTTAAAGTTTAATTTTAAGGTCGTTCCCCATTATTAACATATTTTTGAATTGTCAGGTTAATACACTTGTTCATACATTCTTCCACCCAATTATCTTATCAAAATTTTTCCTTTTCTTATCAATGGGATAAAGGATTCTAAACCTTCCTACCTTTTTCTCTCTAATATTTTCATTAGCCTTAAACCTCAATTGTATTTTTGTTTAAGGATTTTCCTAGATTTACCGGACTAGATTAACATTTGCGAATAACAATCTCTCCATCCTTTTCAACAAACACAATCTTATCTCCTTCTTTAATTTCCAATCTATTCCTAACTTCTTTTGTCAAAGTCACCTGAAACTTCCTAGTGACCACAACAATATCTAACATCTTTTCCATTTTTACCCTGTTTTCAGGAAAAGTAGGATTAAATTTATATATCCACTACAATTACTACATTCAGGAAAATTAGTACAGGTGTTAATTATGATTCTAAAAAAGGGTATGTTTGTGTTTGTGATAATATTACTGGCAGTCTCGATTATCGGCTGTTCTTCAGAGGTCTCTACAAAACCACAACAAACGCAACAAACCTCTACTCCTACTTCTACTCCTATTTCTACTTCTACACCAGAATCCATTATTTCTGTAACTGCGAAAAAACTTATTTCCGATTATGACTCAAACGAAATTGCTGCAGATGAAAAGTATAAAGGTAAAATCATCACAGTTACTGGTGAGATCGATTCTGTAAGTAAGGATATACTGAAACAACCGTTCATCTCACTTAATTACGGATGTAAGGCTTATTTTGATAAGAAATATGAAAAGCAACTTATAAACCTTTCAAAAGGGGATATTGTAACAGTCCAATGTAAATGTGATGGAAGGTTTATATTCGTAACGTTAAAAGATTGTATCTTGATTTCCACAACTCTCAAAACTACACCCACTTCTACACCAAAACCAACCCCAACACCAATTCCTACATCAAAACTTCCAGATGTAATAGTGTATGTTGAAGGTGACCAAGGGATAAAATTCCAAGGTTCAATAATGATTATCCAAGGGACCAAATCAGTTTCTAAATCCGTTCAAGGTACCACACCAGCTAAATACGAATTTGATGATGTTACGATGATCTCAGTTAGTTTCCAAAAGATGTCTGGTGGAAACAAGGTATTAAAAGTCAGGATATATGACCCTCAGACTGGAGAAGACTTAGTTTCAGATAGTACGGACGTTAGCTATGGTCTGGTTGTACTCACAACACAAACCTAAACTAGGATTTCTATTGGAATTCTAAAGAGTGAAGATCTATAACCTTAATACCATCAAGTATATCCCTTTCGGTGGGGTAGGGCGATTCAATATCATCTGCATACCATTTATCCTTTGACCTCAGCTTAAGGAAACTTCTCCCTTGGAGAAACCTTAAAGCCTTTCTTACCATTTCTTTTCTTCTTTCTGAGTCTAATTTATTGTAGTACTTCAACTCTTCATACTTCGTTAGCTTCTGTGCTATTGAAGAGATAGTCATCTCCTGTTTCGGGCGAAAAAGAAACTCGAAATAGACTAGGGGAATCATCCTGAGAAGCTCTACATCTTGTTTATTGGGGGCACATTTCATGCCTAATTCCATCTGTTCAGCCAACAACCTTTCATGGAATTTAAAGTGGTGTTTGAGGATGGCAAACCTTACAATTCCTCTAATCTTCTTAAGGAAGTAGTTCAGAGCTTCTTCTTTGAATACTTTCTCTGCCAAATCGTAAAGCTTTGATCTTTTCGACCGGATGTTTTCCCTCAACTTTTGATAAAGCCTGATCGTGTCCCATTTAATAACTACAGTTCCATTTTCAAGTCCTTCCTTGCTGAAGTCATCTTCGATTCCACCATAGTGTCCGGTATAGATCCTTCCTACATTGCAGTAAAAGTCTCCCTTTTGTTGCAATTTGCTTTGGGCGCTCCTAGAGAAAAATGGATGGACTACCATCAAAGCTGTGTTAGCTCCTGAATATTTTCGCATCTCTTCGACATTTGAGTCTGAGAAATTGCTAAGCCTATTTTTGGCATCAATGAAAATTTTTACTTTGCAGGGCATATCTATTATAAAATCTGGCTTGCCGCCATCTACCTGTTTTTGCATGTAGATATCAAATTCTTCGAAACTCTCCATTTCTTTCTGAATAATTATTAGGGCGAGTGCAAGCAGAACTTCTAATGTCTTGGAGTGGTTTTCACTGCTTATATGGCTGTTTATTCTTCCAACTCTTTCCATAAATTCCTTGGTTAAATGTCTTTCATCAACGAAAACATATTTCACACCACTGTCGAATTGTCTCTCTTTAATCTTATCAGAAATATCACTGAAAGCAGAACCTGCAACAGAAGGGTAAGCTGCCCTATGGGTTAGCCATACATGCTTCTCAAGGAAGTGTTTGACCCAAGCTCGATCCTGTAAATGAGTAAGGATTTCTTGCCGTGCTTTTTCTTTCCATGGATCTCTTTTAGTTTCTTTGGAGGGTTTATCCATAGCACCTACACCACAGAAAAAACGATTACGGAATAAAACCCCATAGTAGTATAAAATACTTTAGGGCAATTTTCAAGATTTCTTAAAGTTCCTATAATAAAGCGGTATAATGTAGCATGTATTCACTTTTTCAGTAAACTTAATGTTACTTCTTTTAAGGGAAAACATACCTTTAATCTTAGCTGGTTAATGCTGGATGCATAATTTGTATTTTCTTATTTTTGACAGTACGTAGGATATTTGATTGTGAAGATCCCGATCCAAATATAAATTACACCTCAACCAATTCAGAGGGAATATCTTGCCTTCATATAACTTTAACAGACTCTTTTTCAGGTAGATAGAATGTACTTTTACTTATATCCCTTAAGATCAGCATTCGTGAGACTCACAGTATTTTTGGATATATGACTCAGTCATGTTTAGTTGGTTGAAGGCCGTCTCTAAATGTTCCAGAGCTGTATCGAATGATTTTGAGTTTCCATTTTCAAAGAAATCCAACAGCCCTGCAGCAGCCTGATTCATAGATGCCAGAAAGCTCTTGTAATGAGTTTGGGCTGGAACAAGCTTGGTGGAGACTTTAAACTCGTCGCATCTTGGGGTTTCTGTGTCAGATTTCATCTGTT
>JAEOSG010000080.1 GCA_016840485.1 Candidatus Baldrarchaeota archaeon | reverse complement strand
TTACTTCACATTGACAAATATCTTTTGGCAAACCACAGATCGGACATCTTTCTAAGGATATGTTTTTGCGCCTCCTTTCCTTTATATGTTCCTTTAACTTGTGGGTTATTTATCTTTAATGCACTATTTATTTTTTATTAATTGATGGGTGAATCATTTACGTATATTGTCTTGTTGGATGGTACTATTCTTAAATTTCTTAATTAATATTTTGAATATGTAGACCCGTTCATAACCGAATGACTCTTAAGGTCTGGAAGGAGTTCTATGAATGTGATTATTGTTGACGCTTTAGGCGCAGAAAAAGGATATAGAAAGTTTTCAAGAGATGTTATTGGTGCTGGCCCAAGAAGTATCGCTGGAGTCCTAGAACGTAATGGTTTGGACTGCAAAATAGTTTTAGCAGAACATTTTCTTATGAATTAAACAGATTTTGTAAATAATTTTGATATAATGTTTGTAAGCGGAATGAGTATGGATTTGCCGTGTATTGTAAAAGTTATTTCGAAGTGGAGGAAAGCTAAGGCTACCGATAAATCTCCCGTTGTCGTGGGCGGCCCAGTAGCATCTGACCCGTATGCCCTGATTTTAAAAACAAAATGTTCAATCGCGGTCATAGGGGAAGGCGAAGAGACATTAACGGAACTTTTAAAGAATGGATTGGCCGATGGAACCATCCCTGAACTGCACACGCTAAAAAGTATTAGGGGTATAGCTTGGCTTAACGGAGATAATATTCGTGTTAATCCTTTACGTCCCATTTTGCCTAAGGAGAAGTTAAACAGCTTTTTTCCCTCTGTTGAAAGAATTAGAGATTATCCGATTTTTTGGGCTTGTAGGGTCTATGTTGAATGCGTCAGAGGTTGTTCCAACTTTTATAGAACAAAATTAACACTGCCAGATGGAAGAAAATGCACAAATTGTGGCAATTGTTTTAGCGGAAGTCTCTCACAAAGATATTTTTGTCCTCAAAATATTCCTCCAGGTTGTGGGTATTGTTCTGTACCTTCTCTTTTCGGTCCTTCCCGAAGCAGAGATTGTAAAAATATTGTTAAAGAAATAAGATCACTTATTAATATGGGTGTCAAGAGGATTGTTCTTGGCGCATCAGATTTCCTGGATTACCAACGTGATGAGCTTGTATATCCTGACCCTCTAACAGATCCCAGATACCCGCCACCGAATTACGAAGCTATTGAGCATTTACTTTCAGAGATTGCTAACATTTCTGAGGTTGCTAGTGGAGAAGTGTACGTGTCTGTTGAGAATGTAAAACCTAATCTTTTTGACGAAAAAGCAGCAGAAATTATTTCTAAATATCTTCCGGGTAGCACTATCCACATAGGTTGTGAAACTGGATCGGAATTACATTCTAAGCTAATTGGTAGACCTTCAATTCCAAGAGAAGTGCTGGATGCTGTTAAGATAGCTAGAAAATACGGTTTAAGACCTTATGTTTACCTTATTCACGGATTGCCTGGTCAGTCTGAGGAAACTGTCAATGCAACAATCGATATTGTGCATAAAGTGAAAAAGTACGTCGAAAAGATAACTGTTTACAGGTTTAAGCCTCTTCCTTTTTCTGCTTTTGGGGATTTCCCTACTCCTCCTCCAGCTATTAAGGATCCCTTAAGTAAAAAAGTGGTTAACGAGGTAGAAAAGATAAATAAAGAAATGAAATTTAGGTTGATCGGTAAAGTACTTAGCGTTATTGTAGCTGAACCTTTCAGAGCAAGAAAAAATGACGGTGTCGGGTATGTAATTTCTGAGGGACCCGTAGTTATTGTTAAAAATGCTGGAAATAAAATTGGTAGAAAACTTAAGGTTAAGGTTACACGTGCCATTTCGGATAGATTAGTAGAGGCGGAAGAAGTTTCAGATTAAATTAAAATTTATGTATATTACAAACAGTTTTACTACATATACTTTTGCCGAAGAGTTTAAGTAACCTAGGATACTAAGCAAAAGAGAAGGAACTTCTCATGATTGGGGGATCATATAATGCCCTACGTTTGTGCAAAATGTGGACGGGAAATGACAACAGAAGACTTAAAAGCCCTACCAGGGGTAAGATGCCCATATTGCGGCCACAGAATATTATATAAGGCAAGACCACCCTTAATCAAAAAAGTAAAGGCCAGATAGATAGAGTTCACACAAACCTTACTTTAATCGTAAATAATCATTTTTGAGCAGTTAATTCCCAAAGTAGTGGAGGGAATGTCAAAAATGGATATTTACGAAAAAATTGTAGAACTTCTTAAGCGAAGAGGGTTTCTTTGGTCTAGCTTCGAGATATACGGTGGTGTTAGGGGGTTTGTTACCTATGGTCCCCTTGGGGCCGAATTGAAACACAGAATAGAGGAAAAGTGGAGAGAATGGTTTGTATATAAGCAAGGGTTTGTTGAAATTGAAAGCCCAATTATCATGCCTGAAGTGGTTTTTAAGGCTAGTGGGCATTTAGATCACTTCACAGACCCTATTGTTGAATGTTTGAATTGCAAAAGAAAATTTAGAGCGGATCACATTATCGAAGAAGCAACTGGTATGGTTATGGAGGGGCTAAGCCCAAAAGAAATTGAAGAGATTATTAAGAAAGAGAATATAAGATGCCCGGAATGTAAAGGTCGGCTTGGTCAGGTTAACGTGTTCAATTTGATGTTTAAGACTACTATTGGTCCATACAGCGAAAATAGGGGGTATGCGCGACCCGAGGCTGCTCAGGGTATGTTTGTTGAATTTAAAAGGGTATTTACGGCAATGCGAGAGAAATTGCCCCTAGGGATTGCTCAAATCGGTAAAGTTTTAAGAAATGAGATTAGTCCTAGAAAGGGATTGATTCGTCTAAGAGAGTTCACTATCATGGAAGTCGAAGTATTTGTTGACCCAGAAGATCTTTCCTGTCCTAGATTAAGCGAAGTTGAAGATGAAGAATTACGGTTAATAACCGCAGAGATGCGGGCAAGAAATGAAGAGAAACCTTTAGTCGTAACTGCTCGTGAAGCTGTTGAAAAGGGTTATATTTCTGCTGAATGGCAAGCTTACTTTATGGTAATTTCAAAATACTTCCTTTCCAGTTTAGGTATTCCATGGGAAAGACAGAGATTCAAAGAACAAATGCCCTGGGAAAAAGCTCACTACTCTAAGCAAACCTTTGATCACGAAGTTTATCTCGAACGTTTTGGATGGGTGGAAGTTGCTGGTCATGCATATAGGACAGATTACGATTTAAAGCGGCACATGGAACACAGTAAGGTCGATTTAACTGTTTTTAAGAGATATAAGGAACCCCGCATCGTCGAAAAAGTCATCGTAAAACCCTTGGAAGATGTAATTAAAACCGATTTTGGAGATAACGCTTCAAAGATCATTAGGCTACTTAAAAATATCGATCCAAGAGAGCTAAAGAATTCTTTTGAGAGAGAAGGTTGCTACGAGTTTAATGGTAACCGAATAGAACCTAGACATGTAAAAATAGAAGTTAAAAAGGAGAAGATTACTGGCAGAAGATTTATTCCTCACGTTTTTGAGCCCAGTTTTGGCGCAGATAGGTTAGTATATGCCACGCTTGAATGCAGTTACTCTGTAAAGGAAAACCGAGTAATTCTTAAATTGCCAAGGGATTTGGCGCCCATACAAGTAGCAGTGTTTCCTTTAGTTAATAAGAATGGTCTTCCAGACATCGCACGAGACATTTGGAACATGCTTAAAGAAGAAGGAATTAGAGCAACATACGATGATTCCGGGTCAATCGGGAGAAGATATGCCAGAGCTGATGAAATTGGTATACCAATTGCAATAACTGTCGATTATCAGACCCCCAAAGACAACACAGTCACATTAAGAGATAGAGACACATGGAAACAAGTGCGGACACCAGTGGACAAGTTACTTAATAGCCTTTTAGATTATTTTAAAGGTAAGAAAAACTTTGATGAACTCGGAATTTATCAAGAATAGTTGAGGTGATAGGATGGGAGAGGTAAAACAGAAGAGAATGAGGTTAAGACATCGTGTAGAAGTAGAAAGAGGTAAATCATTCCTAAATCCTGAAACTATGACTTTTTTTGAGTTAGAAGATGGACAGGAAATTGAAATTGTTGTAGCGAAAAAGAAAAGATTTAGAAGTGTAGCCTTTTCAAAAAGCGAGGTCCCCATTAACGAGGTCTGGATGAATCCGGACGAGCTACAGGAGAAGGGTATTGCAGACAACTCTATAGCAACCGTTAGAAAAGCTACTCATACTTAAACCTGAATAGGTATTCTTTCTCCAACCTTTGGTGCGTATGCTTCGATTTTTTTATTTTTCTTTATTCTCTCTGAAAAATCTAAAACTTTAATTTCTTCCCCGTGTATACAGAAAACTTTCTTTAATCCTCTTAAATAAGAAATAAATCTGAATAAACTTGGTTGATCTGCATGAGCACTAAAATCAAACATTTTCACCCCTGCCAGAACCTCGATCGATCCTCCTTTTGGTAACTCTATTTTTCTCTCTCCGTCAAGTAGTCTTCTTCCTCTGGTGCCAGGTACCTGATAACCTGTTAAACATATTAGATTTTTAGGATCACTGCCAAGTTCTTTTAAGTAAAACATTGCTGGTCCGCCCTCTAGCATCCCCGAGGTACTTATGATAATACATGGCTCCTCTCGCTCAACAGGCTCGTCTCTATCTTTTACTATTGTGAAAAGTCTGGATTCCAAAGGATTTCTTTTTGCATATCTTATTGCTCTTCTTATTTGTGGTCTCAGGTAGAACCAGTAAATTCTGTAAAGTTCGTTGATTTTTTTGATCATTCCATCGATGTAAATTGGTACATTTGTTAGAGCTTTGCTTCTCATGTGAGATTCTAGTGTGAGCATGACTTCCTGGGCTCTACCGACCGCAAATGCGGGTATTAGAATTTTACCTCCTCTTTTAATGGTTTTTTCAATCGTTTTTATGAATTCTTGCTCCGTTTTCTGTCTACTAGGATGCTTGTCGGAGGAGTGTCCATATGTAGATTCAATTATTAAAATGTCTACTTTTCCAACATCAATATCTGCCATTTCAAGTGTTTTGCTATTGCGCATGGATAAATCTCCGGTGTAGAGGATAGATAGATCGTCTGTCTCTATTTTTATCATGGCCGAGCCTAGAATGTGTCCGGATCTATACATTGTAAGACGAGTATTTTCATGCAGGATAATTGGTGTTCTATAGGAAGAGTCAATAAAATATTTTCTAAGGGCCATAACGTCTTTCACTTCGAACGGTGGGGCTTCATTACATTCTTTAGCGATTTTTAGTAAATCTATGTAAAGAATTTCGGATATGTCTTGTGTTGGCGGTGTAGCATAGATTTTACATCCATATTTTCTGGCGATAACTGGTATATAGCCAGAATGATCTAAATGGGCATGTGAAACGATTGCTATATCTGGTTTTTTTGGTGGAGAAATAGGGTATCTGTTTTCTCCTCTTATACCTAGGTTAATTCCGCAATCAAGTAAAATATTCATGTCCTCAAGTTCCAGTAGTATCGATGTTCTACCTACTTCTCGTGCTCCTCCCAAAAAAGCTAAAGTTAACGTCTGCTTCAATTATGGCCCTCACAGATTGTTGGCGACTCTAACTATGTATCATTAACCAAATTAAAATATATTTCTAAAGGAGGGGACAACTAAGGAAATTAAGGACTAAAAATTAAAAAGGCATATAAGAAGAAACTAATACACACTAAGAGAAGAAATAATAGTGCTAACAGTTTGCTTTTAGTTTTTCTGTCCAAATCGCAGCTCACCATTTAATCAATTTTTGGTGTAAATTCTTCCTCGAAGAGATATTTTGCAAACTCTTTAAGTTTCGGAATTCCTCTAATTTCGGTTGGAAAGAGGGGTATATAAACTATTGAAAAGTCGGAGTAATACTCGTTTATAATTTTCAGGTTTTCTATTTGCATGCCTCTTCGAGCTGCACAAAAAGTACAATTTGGTACTTCTGGGTGAATCATGTTTACAATAATGTGCGTGACGGGGATTTCATATTCATATAATGTTCTCACTAAACGTTCTGTTTCGTAAATTGACATAGCTTCTGGGATCATAACCGGTATGAACCGTGTTTCTTCTTCATTTGATAATTCTGCTCTGGCTACTTCAATTGTTTTTTTCAATTTTTCAAGGTATTCCATTGTTTTGTCTTCTTCTTCGCCTCTGCCTAAAATTCTTTTGAAGAATGCTGTCATTTTTTGGATCCATGCTCTCATTTTAATAAGTTTCCCGACCCAACTATTAAGAATATCTGGTAGGCTTAGAAGTCTTAGAGTGTGACCTGTTGGAGCTGTATCGAAGATTATAATGTCATATTCAGGTTTCTCTATGAACTCTAGAACTTTTGCGAATGCCAAGGCTTCGTCGGCTCCGGGTGGTGTGAGTGTTGTTAATTCCTCAAGTTCATCTGTTTCTATATCTATTGGTAAACCTAGTTCTGGTGTTGACTTTATTTTTTCACTGTATTCGCGTATTGCTTTCTTAGGATCGATTTCAAGCCCATAGAGGTTTTTAATTCCGTTTATTTTTCTAATCGAATCGCCTATTTTCTCACCGAAACTGTCTGATAAGCTGTGGGCTGGATCTGTACTAATTACCAAAGTTTCATTTCCATTTTCTGCTGCCCAGAGAGCAGTTGCAGCGGCACAGCTCGTTTTACCTACACCGCCTTTGCCGCCAAACAATAAAAATCTTAATTTATCCTTTTCGAAAAGCTCCGTTAACAACATTTTCCTCGCCTGAATTACAATGAGGAATGAGGTTTATAGATTTAAGTTGTGTTAGGTATTTAAAAATTGTTTTAGATTTTCAAAGAAGATGTGTTAGGTATATCTATCTAGGACCCGTCTGGTGAAGTGATATTTGTGCTCAGGTGGTTGATCCCAGGCCATCGGCAAAGCCTAGCCAGCTGATGCCATTCTTCATCGGCATTAGTATGTTTCTGTGGGAGTTATATAAGGTTTCTGTATATCACCTGATAAGTAACTAAAGTAAAATATGTGTCCAATTAAGATGATAATTTTAGGAAAATATCAATATCATTTTCTCGAGTTTTACGAAAATGTTATAAATATTGGTTATCATTTGTTGCACGACGGTCTGGAGATGTTAGTGTAAACGCTTATATCAAATTTATACTTAAAAAGATAAATTACCAGCCGTGGAGGTTAAAATTTCATGGTGATAAATCCTTATGCCAACGATGAAGAAAGAAAAGTTCTCGATATGTACCAAGATCACATAAGAAAAGTGGTTACAGCTGTGAAGGAATTAGCTCTTATGGTAGAAGACTGGATAAACAATGAATGGGGGACCGTTGAAAGAAGATTAGAAAAAATTTCATCGTTGGAGAAGGAAGCCGATGAAATAAAAAGAGCCCTATTGGATGAAGTTTCTAAGGCTGCTACTTTAATACAGCGAGAAGATCTGATGCGATTAAGTCTTATTGCAGATGAGATAGCTGATTATGCTGATGCAACTAGTTTCAGATTGTCGCATTTGCGTGATTGGCGTCCCCAGGGCGAGTTAGCAGACATGTTTAAGGAATTAGTTGAGTGGGTTGTAAAGTCTGTTGAAAAGTTCAGAGAAGCAGTTTTTATGCTTCCTCAAAATGCCGAGAAAGCTATTAAGATTGCGGAAGAGGTAGATGAATCAGAGAGAAAAGTAGATACATTACAAAGAACCATCGTTCATGTCCTATATAATTTAGAGTTAGAGGCAAAGACTCTGATAAAAGTAATAGATTTTGTGGAACATATTGAAGAAATAGCGGATCTTGCAGAAGATGCTGCGGATGCTGTAAGAATAGTGGCAGTTGCTAGATTGAGATAGGAGGAAGAAAATGTCGGAAAAATTTAGAGGGGAATTTCTCGGTAATAGGGTTGTTGTTTGGGATCCTCAGCAGGGATCTAAACTTTACGCTGAAGGATTTTACGGTAAACCTCTTGGAATTAGGAAGCCAAAAGCTCCAAGCTTTAATAAACCCTTAGAATTATCTCTCTTAGAAGCCTTATACTTAATGGAAAAAGGAAAACTTACTTTAGTAGATGCTGGAACGAAACGTGAACTTTCGTTTGAAGAATTCAAAGAAATAGCGTCAAAGATCCACGATAAGTTAGAAGAAAAATACATAGTCTATAAGGACCTTAGAGATAAGGGGTATGTTGTTCGGCCTGGAATGAAATTTGGTGCCGATTTTGCTGTTTATGAACATGGCCCCGGGATCGACCATGCACCTTTCCTCGTTCATGTTTTACCGATGAACTCCAGGCTTTCTGCACTAGAAATCGTAAGAGCCGGTAGACTTGCAACTACAGTAAGGAAGAAATTTATAATATCAACAATAAGCCCAGAAGGGAAACCAATATATTACGTGTTCACATGGTTTAGAGCCTAAGTGTTATAATTCCCTTAATATTAAGTAGAAATTAGAAATTTAGAAATAATGTTAAATTAACGCTAGAAATTACTTTAAGCTTCTTATTTCTTTGTAGAGATCATTTAAAATATATTGATAATTTACTCTTCCTTCTTCTATTTCTTCCATCTTTCTTTCAAGTTCCCTAGTCCTCTCTTCGGATACTAAGTTGTTATAGAATTTTGATAAGTACTCGTAGATCTTTATTCCAAGTTTTGTTGGTTTTAGCATCTTATTTTTCTCTTCTACGTATCCTCGTTCGAGAAGTGTTTGTATTATTGTTGCATATGTGGACGGTCTTCCTATCCCCCTCTTTTTCATAAGTTCAACAACATCACCTTGTGTATAGAGACTTACCGTAGGTATTTTCTTAAATTTTACATCGATCACACTTAGCGGTTCTTCTAATTTAGGTATTGTTTTAATCGGTTGTATTATTGTGAACCCTGGCTCAATAACTTCTATGATCCCCTCTATCTCCGCCTCAGCTATTTCGTTGAACTTTATTTTTGCTTTTAACCGCTTTATCTTTGCAGGTATCATTTGGCTTGCCATAAATCTATTGAATATAAGTTGATATAGTTTATAGTGTTGCCAAGTCATTGTTTCTGCTGTTTTTATCACTCCTTCCTCTATTAGACTTCTTAGTCTTTCCACATTTAATGGGCGTGTTGGTCTAATGCATTCATGCGCACCTTCTTCTTCCGTCCCCCATTTTCTTGCATGGAAGTATTCTTCGCCAATTTCTTGCGTTATGTATTCTTTGGCAATTCTTATTCCCACGTTGCTCACTCGGTGGCTGTCCGTTCTATGATAAGTTATTAAACCGGATTCGAAAAGTGTCTGTGCAAGAGCCATAGTTTCTTGTGCGCCAAATCTCAGGAGTCTTGATGCTTCTCTTAGCATTTCGTCCGTTGTAAATGGCGGTGGGGGATTCAAATCTTCTTGAATTTCTTCAATGGATATTATCTTAACATGCGACTTTCGAATTTTTTCTGCGATTTTATGGGGGTCGCCTTCGATGTTCTTTAATTCTACGACGTATTGGTTTGACAGTTTTATCCAGTAGACATACTTCCAACTTTTCAGAAACTCTCTATACCTTTCTATTATCCATCCTAGAACTGGAGTTTGCACCCTGCCTGCAGAGAGATGATAGTCTCGGAATTTTTGCCAGAGCCGCCTGCTCAGCTCAAAACCTATCCATCTATCCTCTATTCTACGTACTAGTTGTGCTGATACTCTATTTTCATCTATTTCCTTAAGATTTTCAAGTGCATTTCTTATTGCCATTTTTGTTATCTCGTGAAACTCTACACGTTTAATTTGTCGTGCATATGGTTTTAGAACCGTAGCTATGTCCCAACCGATTTTCTCTCCCTCGGTATCGGGATCTGTCCCTATGAGAATCATATCTACTTCGGATGCTATTTCACTTAGGGCTTTTACGTTATTTAAGGAGTCTTTTATTTGCGTGGATTTACATCGCGGACATTTATCCGTATCTTCCACAAATTGCTCTTTACATACCATGCATCTCTTTATTGTTGTGTATATTGGTACGAAAAGTCCATTTTCAGTTAGTACGCCGTGAAAACCTTCGTCTGTAACTAAGTCAAAAATGTGTCCACCACTTGCGGCTACGTTTAGGTCTAAATCTCCTGTTACAACTTCGTAAACTGGTAGTCCATGCAGTCTTCTTCTTGCTGGTTTACCGAAAAATGTGGAAATGGTAAATGCCTTACTTGGAGACTCTACTATAAGTAATGCCGATTTTACAGGGTCTTTTAGTTCTACTGTTATCTCTCCTCGTTTAATTTTTAATATAAGTTCCCTATCAGCGTCTATTTCCCTTAAAAGGGCATCTAAATTTACGTCATTTAAGTGCTTCCATTCGCTTTCCTCGAATCTCCATCTTAATTGTCTTACAAGCCCGTTGAAAACTTTCTCGTTATCTACTAGAAGAACCGAGACTCCTTTTGCTACTCCTCCTGCAAATAGCCGTGACGTTCTTCCTGAAGCTTGTATGTAGGTTCTTACATCTGGCACCAGCATGTAAAGTTTTCCATCCTTCTCCTCTATGGCCACAAATGGGCTTTCTCTTAGTTTATCTAGGACATCTTTTCTCTTGAGCATGGAATCAACGAAATTAATAACCTTAACATACAAATTTAGAATATTTTGGAGATACATATTGTCTATTTTTACCTTATTAGTTAGTGCATCCTTAATTTGCTGAAGTTGTGCTGGTGAGAGTCTTACCATGTACTGTCTAAGTTTTCTTAGAAAATTATCTGCTTTTTTCCGTTCTTCTTCTGGTAGGTATTCCATAATTTCTGAGAGAAGCATGTATATTCTCGTTGGGCTAGTTTCTTCACTTACATCTAGGCTAAATCTGAATTTGGGCACTCCCGTAAAAATGGCATATCGCACACGGTGTGGTAAGTCAAGACCTCTGACTAAGAGTCCATAATGGCTTGCCACTCCAATGAGTACATCTATTTCACCATTGGAAAACTGATCTATGATCTCTGGGCTTTTTTTACTTGCGTGAAAGGCTTCAGCTTTTATTTCATTTTCTTTTAGAAATTTGGCTATTTTTTCTGCGAATTCTATCCCTTCTTCAAGTGTGACAAAAATAAGTCCTCCAGTACCAAACTTTTTAACCAATGAAAGTACTTGTTTTTCTACGTTTTCTTCCCTTGGTATGTGTAGGTCTTGAATATTTCTGTAGCCTTCACTTGCTGATCCTATTGTGAAGTTTAATAACTCTCTGAATAACTTTACCCGATCGCCTTTCGCTTTACCGGTGGCGGTGGAAACTATTAGTATACCTGGCTTTACTGTTTCTTTCAAACTGTTTAAAGTGTTTTCTGTTTCTTCAATTTCATATTCTATTTTTTCTAACTCACTTGTCCTTGCTTGAAGAAATTCCTTCTTTAATTTTATTAGCTTCAAACCAAGATTGATTATTTCATTATTGAAACCTAAGAGTAGCAGAACCCTGTCTATATTTTTAGACAATTTGAGGAGTGCATCCACGTCGTCAACAAAGATAAAATCAAACTTATGCTTAGAAACTTCATCGAATTTTAGTGCAAGATATTGCGAGGTTGTAATAAGTATATCAAAGTCTCCAGTTTCGATCATTTGTTTAAATTCCTCTCGCTCAGTTTTCGATAGTCTAGCATAGTATCCCGCAACTCTGATTTGAATTCCTGCTTTTTCTAGAAACTCCTTAATTCTGTCCAGAGTCTGTTTGACGAGCACTGTTGTGGGAAGAATGATATAGGATTTTTTCCCCTTAGTACTCAGATAAATAGCCATGCTCATTCCAAATACCGTTTTACCTATGCCTGTGGGAGCAGTTATGGCAAAACTTACTCCTTTTAAAACTCTTCTAGCCCATTCTCGTTGAGCACTCCAAAGTCTACTTCCAGTTCCTTTTTTAAATAATAATTCGAATTCAGCTAATTCTTTTTCAATTTTTACAAGGTCATAGTACTTTTGCAGGTTTCCCTGATTTTTTAAAATTTCCATAATTTTTATTTTGAATTCTAGAGGATCCATTTTAGAATATAAGTTTCTTAGTTCTTTAATATCCAAGGGTAAGCATTTTTTACAAGGAACTCCCA
>JAEOSG010000021.1 GCA_016840485.1 Candidatus Baldrarchaeota archaeon | reverse complement strand
CCTAATGCTTTGGATCCTGCTCTGAGGCGTCCTGGAAGATTTGATAGGGAGATTGAAATTGGTGTTCCGGACAGAGATGGTAGAAGGGAGATTTTGCAAATTCATACCCGCGGCATGCCACTAGCAGAAGACGTAAACTTGGATAGGCTTGCGGATATGACTCATGGTTTTGTGGGAGCAGATTTAGCAGCACTATGCAGGGAAGCGGCTATGAAGGCTCTTAGAAGATATTTACCTGAAATAGATTTGGATGAGGAAGTAATACCTCCGCATGTGCTTGAAAAAATTAAGATAACTATGAAGGATTTCCTTGATGCTTTAAAAGAAATACAACCCTCGGCTATTAGAGAGGTACTTGTGGAAGTACCAAATGTTCATTGGGATGATGTAGGTGGACTTGAAGAAGTAAAGCGGGAGTTAAAGGAAGCTGTGGAATGGCCATTAAAACATCCAGAAGTATTTAAACGTATGGGTGTAGACCCGCCTAAAGGAATATTGCTCTACGGTCCTCCGGGAACTGGAAAAACACTTTTAGCTAAGGCTATAGCAACAGAAAGTGAAGCTAATTTCATAAGTGTAAAGGGCCCCGAACTGATGTCAAAATGGGTTGGAGAATCTGAAAAAGCCGTAAGAGAGATCTTCAGAAAAGCACGTATGGTGTCTCCGGCAATAGTATTTTTTGATGAAATTGACTCTCTTGCACCTAGAAGAGGATTTACGGGTGAAACACAAGTTACAGAGCGAGTTGTAAGTCAGCTATTAACGGAACTTGACGGACTTGAACCCTTAAGGGAGATTGTCGTGATAGCGGCTACTAGTAGACCAGATATGTTGGATCCGGCTCTCCTAAGGCCTGGAAGATTCGATAGACTAATATATGTGCCACCACCAGATAAGAAGGCTCGTCTAGAAATACTGAAGATACATACGCGTAAAATGCCTATAGCTGACGATGTGGATCTCCTAAAACTTGCAGAAGCAACAAATGGCTTTGTTGGGGCTGATTTAGCAGCATTGTGTAGAGAAGCAGCAATGTTAGCCTTGAGAGAAGATATTGAGGCAAAAATGGTAAGATGGAAACATTTCGAAGAAGCTTTGCAGAAAATACATCCAACTGTAACTCCTGAAGCAATAAGATGGTATGAAAGATTAAAGGAACAGTTTAAACGTTTCCATCAGCTTCAACCCACTCCAACAGTTTAGTGGAGGTGTAGAAATGCCAGTAAGACCACAAATATGGAACCTAACGCCGTTAAAAGTTCTGATTCTCCAAATTGTTAAAAAACATCAAGTAATGTTAGATAGCGATTTAGAACGGCAATTGCAGAAGTATGTGAAAAATTTGTCTCCAACAGAGTTGAATAAAGCATTACTCCAACTTGAGATAGAAGGACTCATACATGTTTCGCAAATAACAAAAACTAAGCGAAAAATTGAGGTAATAACCCCAGAAAAACAGTTTCTTATAGCTGAAGAAGATTAAAAGCGCTCCAATTTTAAAAGTCTTGTAGCTATTTTAGAAAACGAATATCCAATTACTTTTGCTAATATAGAAGCTGTGTGTAATTTTATTAATATCAAATTGGCAAAAGACAATAAGGGCCGTAATAAATTGGCACATATCCAGCGTATGAGGTGTTAAATGTGAGTAACTTCGAATATAAGCAGGTTATTGTAGTTAGAGACGACCTTAAATTAAGTAAGGGAAAATTAGCAGTTCAGGTAGCTCACGCATCGGTCACCGCTGCAGAGATAGCTAGGAATAAATACGAGGAATGGTGGGAAAAATGGATGAAAGAAGGGCAAAAAAAGGTAGTTGTAAAAGTTAAAACCTTAGAAGACTTACTGGAATTAAAAAACAAAGCCGAAAAACTTGATCTGCCCAATGCTTTAATAAGAGATTGCGGACTAACAGAAATCCCTCCTGGAACTATAACAGCTCTTGCTATTGGTCCTGCTCCCGAGAAACTAATTGATAAATTGACTGGAATGCTCCCCCTATTGTAGGTGAGTTTTGTGAAAACTCAACGAATAGAGGAATTCATTGGCATTTATGGTTATGCGTCTAAAACAGAAGGTATAGGAGGTAAGATTAGAGAAAAAATGGAAGATTTTATCGTTGAAGAAATCACTCCTGAAGGAGAAATTCTCAAGGTAGGAAAAGATTACGGATTTAATGTTGAAAAACGTTCTAGATACTTAGTATTTCTGTTAGAAAAGCATAATTGGGATACTTTTAAAGCAATTGATGTATTAGCTAGGCATTTAAATGTAAAACCGGAGAATTTTTCCTTTGCTGGTATTAAAGATAAAAGAGCTATAACAATACAACGCGTAAGCGTGTGGAGGGTGAGACCTGAGGATTTACTAAATGTTAAGATTAATGGTTTGTATATAAGGGGATGTTGGTATTCTGATAATAAGGTAAGTATTGGAGATCTCTGGGGAAATCATTTCCGAATTACAATAAGAAAGATAAATCTTGATCAAAACGAAGCCCAACATCGTGTCAAAAGAGTGTTAAGTGAGATCAAAGAAATAGGTGGAGTTCCCAATTTCTTTGGGTTTCAGCGATTTGGAACAAAAAGACCATTGAACCACATCATTGGTAAATACATAGTAAAAGGACAATTTAGGGATGCAGTTATCAAATTTTTGACAGAAACAGCTCCTTATGAAGACAAAAAAACAAAAGAAGCAAGGCTTACTTTAAGAGAAAATCTGGATTTTAAAAAAGCCGCCGAAATATTCCCAGATTATTTATGGTATGAAAAACGCATGTTAAAGTTTTTAGCTAATCATCCAAAAAGCTATATCTCTGCTTTGCGCCTGATACCTAAACAATTAAGAATTATGTTTACCCACTCCTATACTTCTTACCTTTTCAACAAGTTTGTTAGTTACAGGATGAAAATGGAAGCTTTAAACAAAGTTTTTGAAGGAGACATCATATTAAAGGTAGGTAAGAACGATCTTCCATCCGATGAAGCACATGAAGTATCCAGCTCTAACATTAAGGAGATACAGAGAGAAATAAAGACTGGTAGAGCCGTTGTAGCGTTACCATTAGTGGGTTACGGGATAAAGATTCCACGTGGAGAATCGGGAGAAATTATTAAGAGAGTATTAGAGGAAGAAGGAGTAAAGCCTGAAGACTTTCGAATAAAATCTATGCCGGAACTGAGTGTAAAAGGAACTTATAGATCTATTATTTTGAAGATTAAAGATTTCGAAGTAATAGGACCCGTAGGTGATGAATTGAACCCTAGTACACTTAAGATTCTCATGCAGTTCTCTATTCCAAGAGGAGGATATGCAACCATAGTTTTAAGAGAATTTATGAAGCCTCGCGATCCCATTTTGTCCGGATTTTAACTTTCACTGACCATTGCGAGATTATTTCTCAATCATTACTTCTGTTGCCTTAATAACAGCCTCTATAGTATCTCCTCTCTTTATATTTAATTCCTTTATTGCATCCTTGACAATTACAGCAGTTATTATAGTTGGTGATGTCACTTTAATCTTCACTTTTGCTAGGAGTTCTCCTTTTTCGATGTCAACAATTTCTCCTTCAACTTTATTCCTAGCACTTATCATGATATCAGCCATCCTTTTTATCAACCATCACTTCTGTTGCTTTAATTATAGCTTTAACTTGGTCTCCTTTTTTGAGATTTAATTCTTCAACAGCTTCCCGAGTGATTATTGAGGTAATAGTAATGGGGACTTTGATTTTCATTTTAACTACAGCTGCATTATCATTTTCATCTATTTTAATAACTTCTCCCTTTATTCTATTTCTTTCCTTAATTCTCAATCCATACGCTTCCCATAGCTCAGGATTCTGTAGGGCAAACTCTAAGAACTCTTCAAAGCGTTTGTATTTCCTTAAAATGAACTCCCCGATTTCTGTTAATTTCATTCCTCCCCCTCCTTTCGCTCCTCCCTTAAAGGTGATGACAACTGGTCTGCCTATCCTTTTTTCTATTCTTTTTAGATATCCCCATGCATATCTATATGAAATAGAAAGTTCCTTTGCAGCCGAAGATAACGATCCTCTGTCTTTTATAGTTTGGAGAAGTTCAGCTCCTCCCTTTCCCAGAATTGTACCACCTTTATACTCCAACCATACTTTAAATTTCGGTGTTATTTTTTCTACTTCATTTTTCTTCAAATTGCACACCTTTTACAAAAGTGTTCTAAAATGGTTATTTCCCTAATGATAAGTAACCTTGTTACTTTAACTTTTTATCGGTAGATATCTATAGGCTTTTTAGTTATTTTTAAAATATTTCGTTAATTCCAAACGAACAGCGGAAATTCATCGAAGAGAAAAAATAATTTCTTAATAAAATTCTAAGGTACTAATCTATCAACATCTCTTGGAAAGAGTACACATTCTCTTATGTTATTGACCCTGCAAATTACCATGAGCAGTCTGGCTAGACCAAGGCCGAATCCAGCATGGGGTGGCATCCCCCAGTCAAAAGTTTGTAGATGATATTTGAAAGATTCAGGATTAAGTCCCTGGCTTCTTAATCTTTCAATTAGTAATTCTTTGTTATGGATTCTAGTTCCTCCAGAGGCTAATTCAAGCCAACTCCACATAAGATCAAAGGCTTCACAAATCTTTGGGTTATTATCTTTTGGTTTGATGTAGAAAGGTTTACTTTCAGTAGGCCAGTCCACTATGAAATAGGGACCCTTGAATTTTTCACCAAGCTTCCTTACTGCGGGAGTCGGTAAATCTTCGCCCCAAGGAATTGGCATATTTTCTTTCTCTAGTACTTTCAGTATTTCATCATATGTATATCGTGGAAATGGCGTTTTTGGAATTTCTAATTTTCTGTTTAAAGTTTCTAATTCAACTGTACATTTTTCTTTTACTTCTTGCAGAACACAAATAATTAATTCTTCTAAGGTTTTCATAACATCGTCTGCAGTGGCAAAAGCTTCTTCCATATCAACCATTATTAACTCAGCTAGATGACGTGTTGTACGATGTTCCTCCGCTCTAAAAACGGGCCCTATTTCAAAAACCTTTTCAAATGCTGCTGTTAGTTCTTCTTTATATAACTGTGGACTTTGAGCTAAGTAGGCAACTCGTTCAAAATATGATACGGGAAAAAGCTCTGTACCTCCTTCAGTAGCTGTTGCTATAATTTTCGGCGTATTAACTTCTATGAACCCGTTTTTAACAAAGAATTTTCTAATACTCTGAAGTACTACATGTCTAATCTTGAAAATCGCAAAAGTTGTTGGTCGCCTTAAATCCAAAATCCTTGCATCTAACCTCGTATCGATTTCAGCTGGCACTTTACCAGTGGGGTCAAGGGGTAGGGGGAATTTTACGGTATTTAGAATTTTAATTTCTTTGGGTACAATTTCTACTCCCTTTTTTGCTTCTGCTGATTCTTTGACAATACCTTTCACGGCAATAACGTACTCATTTTTTAATTTCTTTAGTTTTTCGAAGAGATTTGAATCGACCGTGTTTTGATGAGCGGTAATTTGTAGGGTTCCCTCTTTATCTCTCAATATCACAAATATTAGTTTGCCAAGTTTTCTAATTCTCTGAACCCAGCCGCAAACAATAACTTCTTTTCCGTTTAGTTCAGGTGAAATTTCCGAAGACCAGTGGGTTCTTCTCCAGTCTCCTAACTCTTCGATCACATTTTTCACCTCAAAATAAGATAAGGATGTTTTGATCAAATTTATTCTAACACTATTCTAAATCTTTCATTTAAAAGACACCGTATAGCATTTTCTAGGGTTTTAACATCGGCAGGAAGTCTCTTGACATCCGATCGCCTTACTCTAACCTTTTTCTCATACGATCCATCTGGCAACCAGACGATATTAACACCCAGAACTTCGGCTGGAGCTAATAAATCTTGAATTGTTTTTCTTATATCGGGAGAGGAACCTACAACACGTATTTTTTTATTAAGCTTGCCACTAAGAATTTTAACTATCTTACCATTAGGACCTATAACGCTTGAAACATCTTTTTCCCCAACAAGTATGATAATTAGAGGCCCAATTTCTATACTTTTTTTGAATTCAACATCTTTTAAGGCGGGAAAACGTGGTTCTAATTCTAGGAGTTCTTTAGCGATTTTTATGTCTAATTCGGAAACTTCTCCTTTCTCAACTTTTTCTTGACATTTTGGGCATAAAATTCCACTTTTTAAACAAAAGGTACATAGGGGGGTTTTCACATTTCACCTCTCCCATTATTAAAAAATTTATTGTGGGTTTTAGGCAGAGGTATATTTGTGTTCTTACTGTTTCTTTGAAAGTACTATCTCTATGGTTGAAACATTTGCTGGTCCGCCGCCCTTTCCAGTCAGTTGTTCCGTTCCTATTTTTATTTCTTTAACCTCGGTATTTGTTAGGAAGCGCGTTCTCACTATTTCGGCTACATCTACTGCGCGGCTAATTGCTCTTCCTCTAGCCTTTATGCTTACCTCATCTGCGCCGTTATGGAACAATGTTAGAACTGCTAGAACGTAGTTCATAACGGGCTTATTTCCAATGAATACGGTATTTTCTTCTGCCATAACTGTTCCCTCCAAGAAGCTACTAGCTTTAAGCTGTTGCACACTAACTAGTGTGAAGATTTAAAACTTTCGAAAGGGAGTATGTGGATACCAAAATTTTTATATATGTAAAGTTTTTTGTAGACAACGACATATCTTAACGTATGTAAAATTTTATGTTAAAAAATGCAACGGGCGAAACCCCATGGCATCCTATGCAGCCAAATTAACTGATAGGCAGTTTGAAATTTTAAAGAAATTATATGAAAGTGGAAAGCCTGTACGCGTATACTCCATACATAAAACTCAGAAAAAATTAGCCGATGAGTTGGGAATTACAAGACAAGCTTTAAGCAACCACTTAAGAAGACTGAGGGAGTTAGGTTTTGTCAGAACTGGAAGGGGCTTTATAGATTTAACAGAGAAAGCACTAGCTACTTTGGGAGAAGAGGGAGCAGATGCCTTTGTTTTCATCAAGGTTTCGCCGCAGTACAGAGATGAAGCATATGAAGCTATAAAGAAAATAGGTGTCAGTAATCTCTACAGGGTAACCGGAGAAATCGATTTAATAGCTATGCTTAGTAGAACAAGACTCGATGATTTTTTGAGAGAAGTATCAAAGATCAAGGGTGTAACGGAAACTAGTGCGCATATCGTGCTAGAAGAGCTCTCAAGGCACGAGAGGGAATAACATGAAACTATACGAGTACCAGGCTAAGAACATTTTCAAAGAATACCGTATACCAGTGCCAGAAGGACAAATTGCAGAAACACCTGAAAAAGCTGTAGAAATAGCTAAAAATATAGGTAAGCCAGTTGCAGTGAAAGCTCAGGTCTTAGTTGGTGGAAGAGGGAAAGCAGGTGGAATAAAGTTTGCAGATATACCTGAACAAGTTGCGGAAGTTGCTTCTCAGCTTTTAGGATCGAAAATAAAGGGAATAGAGGTAAAAAGGGTACTTGTTGAGGAAAAATTGGAGATAGAGTGTGAATTATATTTAGGGATAACCGTTGATAGATCTGCGAGAAGATATGTTGCCATAGCTAGCTCTAGAGGGGGCGTGGACATCGAAGAAGTAGCAAGGGAACACCCCGAAGCAATAATAAAACATTACATAGATCCGCTATTAGGTTTTCAGAGTTTTGAAGCAAGAGAAATCGTCAAAAGAATGGGACTAAAGGGTAGAGATCTAATTCTTACAGCGGATATTTTGAGCAAATTGTGGAAGATCGTTGAAAAGTATGACGCAGAGCTGGTGGAAATAAACCCACTTATAAAAACAAGACATGGCGAAATAGTTGCGGCTGATGCACGTCTGATCATAGATGACAATGCTCTTTTTAGACACCCAGAATTTAAAAAAACAATGAAGCTTGAAGAGGGAGAAATGAACGAAAGAGAATTAAAAGCTAAAGAAAAGGGTCTCGCATATGTTGAGCTAGAAGGTGACATCGGAATTATTGGTAATGGTGCAGGACTGGTTATGGCTACGCTTGACATGGTTAGCTTGTATGGTGGAAAACCAGCCAACTTTTTGGATGTGGGCGGAGGAGCTGATCCGGAGAGAATGGAAGCAGCACTTGAAATTGTTTTGTCAAATCCTCGGGTAAAGGTAGTTTTTATAAACATTTTAGGCGGAATTACACGTTGCGACTGGATGGCCAAAGGCATAATAGAAGCAAGAGAAAAAATCAAGACAGAAGTACCGTTAGTGGTAAGAATGGTTGGAACCTTGGAGGAAGAGGGGAAAAAGATATTACAAGAGGCCGGAATAGATGTGTTAGATTCCATGGAGGAAGCTGCTAAAAGAGTTGTTGAAATTTCAAAACAACTAGTGGAGAGTTGAAAACATGGCTATACTTGTAAATAATAAAACAAAAGCTATAGTACAAGGAATAACAGGGACCCAAGGAAGTTTTCACACAAAGTTAATGCTTGAATATGGAACAAAGATTGTTGCTGGCGTAACTCCCGGAAAAGGAGGACAAGAAGTTCATGGAGTTCCAGTATACGATACCGTTAAGGAGGCATTAAGTGAACACGATGCTAATGCCTCGATAATATTCGTACCAGCACCCTTTGCTAAAGATGCGGTGTTAGAGGGAATAAATGCAGGTCTAGAACTAATTGTAGTCATTACTGAACACATACCAATAAAGGACACTATTCAAATGATTGAAGTGGCTAAAAGAAATAACGTAAACATAGTTGGACCTAACACACCTGGAGTTATTACGCCAGGTGAATGTAAACTTGGCATAATGCCAGGCCATATTTTTGAGCGAGGCCCCATTGGTATTATTTCAAGAAGTGGTACATTAACCTATGAAATTGCAAGCAATTTAACAAAAGCAGGACTTGGTCAATCCACTTGTCTTGGAATAGGAGGAGATCCCATAATTGGAATAAATTTCGTAGAAGCCTTAGAAATGTTTGCAAACGACCACGAAACAAAAGCAGTTGTCTTAATTGGCGAAATTGGCGGCGATGCTGAGGAGAAAGCTGCAGAGTACATAAGAAAAGAATTTAATAAGCCCGTAGCAGCTTTTATAGCTGGAAAAACAGCGCCACCTGGGAAAAGAATGGGACATGCTGGAGCTATTATTTCGGGTAGAACTGGGACTGCACAGAGTAAGGTAAAAGCCTTGAAGGATGCTGGTGTACATGTAGTAAATAGACCTAGAGAAATCTCAGAGAAATTGAAGGAGATTTTAAGTTAGTACTCGGCGTAAAAATTAGCAATTGGCTGCATATTTTGGACTTACCTTCTTCTGTTTTAATTTTGTGGATCTAAGTCTTTTAATACGTAGATTGAAGCAAAAGTTGATGGGGGTTCCCATTTAAAGTATTTTATGGTTTTGAGTTATTATTTAAGGCGAGCTTTAAGACGATCTTAGAACTAGATCGATGCTGTTACAAATTTAAATTTTAAATAAAAAATTGTTTAAAATGTTTGAGTACCAATAAACTTTTAAATAAAAAAGCTTCAAACTAAACAGTGCCCATTAATTTCACGGAAACAAAAATTCTTAGTATTAATTTATCGTAAATAAAGAGGGAAAACAGATGCCAGTAAGTGACCCAATAAAAAGAGAAATAGCTATGAAACATCTACTATATGTAAAAATCTGCAGAAAATGCGGCGCAAGAAACCCACCATCAGCTGTTAAATGTAGACGGTGTAAAAGCAAGAGGTTAAGATGGAAGAAGCGAGAAGCCTCCCGTTAAACTTAATTGACTTTTGTCGTCTGATGTTATCAAAATGAATTAAATTTTTATTAACCGTTTCATTTCACAAAAATTTAATGGTGGGCCCGGCGGGATTCGAACCCGCGACCTCCACCTTTCTTAATAATTTACAATTCGTAAGGGTGGCGTCATAGCCAGGTTTTCCGATGAGGGTTTATGTCGCCTCATCTCTAGACCACGGGCCCTCTTAAAATACTTGGTTAATTTGCCAACTTAAGTTTTTCAGTAATATTTCGAATATTAATATTTTGTTGTGCAATTCACTGAAAGTTTTATATTTGGTTGATGTATTGAGAGAAAGGAAGTTATAAGAGTAGATGGTGGTTGTATGCCTAGGGAAATTAAAAGCACAGAGGAATTCCTAGAAATTGCTAAGAGGGCTATTGAATGTAGAGTTAAACGTCTTGGCGACGTTGTTAAATTAAAGTTGAGAACTAAAAGATACCTGTATACCTTGAAAACTACACCTGAGGAAGCGGAGAATCTTTTGAAGAGAATTCAATGTGAAATCGTCGAACTTTGACCTAAAAAATAGTCAATGAAATGAAGAGAAAAGCTATTGCTAACAATGATGGTAACGGTAACCCTGGGACTAAATGTTCTTTTTCTAATATTTTACAAGTTATTAAAAGACCTATAAGCATGCCAAGAAGTGTCATAACAATCGATATTATTGAATAGTCTATTATTACACGTACATTGAGGGCAGTGTAAAATATGAGGTCTCCTAAACCTATTTCCGCATATCGACTCGTATAAGTTAGGGCTAATGTATCAAATTGATCTTGTTTTTCTTCGATGGTTTTCATTATGTTTCGAATCGGCCCCTTTTTTACCGAGTAAATGTCATAAAATGATAGAGCAACTAAAGTTAATGTTAAGGTAAGGATAGGCAGAGAAATGCCCAGAAGAAACCCCATTAATGATGAGAAAAGTATTATTGCAATTCTTTTTGCCTTTTCAAATTTGGAAAACACAGATATATATGTGATAAAAGAAGCCGAGAAAAGAACTGGCACTATGTAAATAATTATATTAATCTCTTGAATGCCCAAAATGATTAAAATTTCATCTTCAAGTAGAAGTACAGCAAAAAAGGATGTAAGAAAATAGAAAACCGCAAAAATTAGTTTTAAAATGTTAACTTTCGCTTTGCGAAACAGTATGTATAGGAAGAAACCTCCAACAGCGGCTATGGAGATGTAAAAGATCATATTTAGGAAAGCCCCTGTTGCACCCATTTCGGATTCCGAAAAAGGCACTGCTTCTATTTCTATGCTCGAAAGTTTATGAATTAGTGCAAATATTATTGAAATAGCAGCTGTAGAAACTGTGGGGGGAACAAGATGCAGTGCTGCAGTTCTCCAGTTTGTACTCAACAAGCTCACCTAGAGTTCTAGTTTATACTCAAACTTTAATAATGTTTTGAAATGTTTTTTAATGGGTGGAAAGTTTGAGTGAAGCATCACTCTCTAAGTTCTTGAGTTTGCCAGTAAAGAATGAAAGAATGGAGAAAGTGGGAGAAGTAGTGGATATTTTAGCTAAAAAAGATGACGGAAAGATCATTGGCATACTTGTTAAGCCCATCAAAATTAACGAACTTTTGGATAAGTTGCCTAAAGATGAAAATGGATATATTGCTATTCCAATTTCAGCTATAAAATTGAATGAGAACTTTATGTTTTTAAATGAAAGAAAAATAAGGGTGCTGTTAATTCGCGCAAGACGCTATACAACTTAAATGAGGTGAAAAAATTGAACATAGAGATAATATTGAAAAGAAGGGTTGATTTAGAAGGAAAAATTTTCATTACGGGATTTCACGGTATTGGTTATACGGGATATATTGCGGTAAATCATATAATAGAATCCACTAAAGCTGAACTTCTAGGTTATGTTACAACTGAGCAATATCCGCCCATAGTCTCCCTTGACGAAAATAGAGTGCTTACTCCCTACGAGCTTTTCATGTACAAGGATTTCATATTATTTCTCCCGAGGTTTCAACCACCTCCTTCCGAACAAAATGATTTAATGAAAATTTTAACTGAGTGGACCGTTAAGAATCGATTTAAAGAGGCTATTTTAATAGGTGGATTAGATAGTAAATTAAAGGCGGGAGAAGAAAAATTAAGAGTTGTTCCGACTTCACAATTTAAGATGAATAACAAATTGGAGTTAAAGAAATTAGATAGAAACTTATATGTCGTGGGGCCTTTAGCAATCCTGTTAGCTTACTATGAAATCAGAGATTTCCCTGCAATTGCATTATTACCGTATGCTCAAAGAGGGAGACCAGACCCGTTGGCTGCTGCGACGGCTATACAAGTAATTAATCAGCTATATGATCTTGATATCTCAACAGAACAGCTTATTAAGGATGCAAAACAGATAGAACAGGAGATCGCTCAGCTTAAGGAACAGGAAGAGAAAGTGCAGAGAGAACCTGGATCATTAGCGATGTACGTCTAGAATTTTATTGAATTATAATGGAAGGTAACTTGTTAAGAGGGCTATATCATGAATATCAAAGACTTATTAAGAGACGCTTATCTACTTCAGCTTAAAGATGGCTTTTTTACAGTTAAAAGTCTGTCTAAACTCATTAAGAGAAGTTATAGTAGAACCTTTTCCATATTAAAAGAACTTCAAAGAAAGAACTATGTTAAAATTTTGGAGAAACGAAATAAAGGAGAAACTAGGTACATTGTAGATGAAAAGGGAAAAAGGCAGCTTAAGGTTATTTTAACGGCAGGTACCTACGACATTATCCATACGGGTCATTTAAAGACCTTAGAAGAAGCAAAAAGACGCGGTGATATTCTTATAGTTATAGTGGCAAGAGATAAAACAGTTGAAAAAATAAAAGGCCGGCGACCAATAATACCTGAAAATCAACGAAGGACTATAGTTCAATCACTTAAACCAGTTGATTTCGCGATTTTAGGTTCAGAAAAAGACTTTTTAGAACCAATTGAAAAGATAAACCCTGATTTAATTGTCCTTGGAAGAGATCAACCCGTAAATAAAAGAAAATTAGAAGAAGAGTTAAGAAAACGTGGACTTGAATGTAAGGTGGTAAGACTTCGAGTGTGGGATTCTTCTCCCCTCGCAAAAACATCTAAAATAATAAAGAAAATTAATGAAACTTTTCATATTTCTAATATTTAGCAAACTGCCTTATATCTATCGTTAGAACCACAATGTCACCATCATTTAAATTTAAGACTTCCCTGAGGCATACAGGAGCTATAACTTCTAGAACGTCGTCACCGTAGTGAGTTCGTTGAGCAAATATTATAGCCCCCGAAATCTTATTGTTAATGATGACTGGGTAACAGGTTGCGTCACCATACGTTCTTAAGTTATTTTTAAATCCGCTTATTTTAATTCCAGAAAACGATTTTAACATTTTTCTGATTTCTAAGTCGGTTTTATTCCTTAATTTTAAGTTAAGTGTTCCGGGATATGGAACGAAACCTAATTTTTCTAGAATTTGATTTTTGTATGGCTCTAACGATAAGTAAAATCGTCCTTCACCTAATCCGGTAAAGACTTCGCCCTCTAACCTTATTATTGTTGGTTTCTCCTCAAATATGGTTTTTAGTCCATAATACAGTTCTTTTAAGAGGTCCTCTCCTTTTCTGGTGATTTTTATTAATTGTCCTTGTCGTTTGATTTCTCTTGTTATATATCCTAGTTTTTCCAATTCTTGCAGACGTCTTGAAGCTGTTTGCTGACTCACATTTAATTCTTCACAAAACTTTGTTGATGATATTTTAATTGGCTGTTTAGTTGCACCTTTTTTAGCCAGAAGGAAAAGGGTGAACCATAGTTTGTCATCCAAGTTTAACACCCTCTTTGATAAGCCTTCTTTTAGATGTTGCAGTAATATGTGCTTGTCTGATCGGTTCCGGTAGCTTATATTTCTTGCACATGTTAAGTGTGATCTTGATAGCGGTCTTTAATGTTACACGATGACCTACACTAACAAATATTGGCTTTGCATTCCTTTTTGTCCATACCGCTGCTCCTATAATTTCATCTTTGTCGTATACCGGAGCCCAGTTATCTTTTCTTTCACCGATACTGCCACAAAGTAGTTTTTTAGCTATACCTATCGTTGGGATATTAAGGACAACCCCTAGGTGGCTTGCAGCACCCAGTCTAAAGGGATGAAGACGTCCTTGCGCGTCAACCATAAAGATATCGGGTAGTTCTTTAAGTTTTTTTATGGCGCTAATCATCGGATAACATTCTCTAAATGATAATAGCGTTGGGATATAAGGGAATTTAACTTTAACTATGCTTAAGGACTTTTCTTTAACGGATAGGGTGTCATATTCTACTATTACTGCAGCAGCAACTGCATAATCACCCACATAAGCAACATCAACCCCCCCGACGGTTTGAGGAGGATACGGGAAATCATCCTTTTCAACAACTTTTTGGGCAAGCAACCTCTGAGCCTTTCTAGCCTTTTCGATGGAGAAGGATCCGATTTTCATAAAGTCACCATATTGAATATTTCTGTTATGCAGAGAGCGTTAAAACATAAACTAAATATTCTTTTAGAGATATGACTTCCAAAGTAGATATCCAACTAGCAATATTCTGAAAGTTGTGTTTTCTTTTAAATTATACGTTTAGTTTTTTCATAAGTGATTGTATTCCTTTAAGGAGACGGTTCCTATGTATAGCGTTTGTAAGGTCTCCACGAGTTTTTTCGAGTATGTTTCGTGCAACATCGCATTTATGTCTTAAACCTGGAACAATAGCGTTTGGATAGCCTAAGGTTGAAAGGACTTCATATATTTCCTCTATAATTTCTAAGAAAAATTCTCCCTGATCCAATTGATCTTTCCGAATAGCATCAAGTATCTGTCTTCTAAGCTCTCCAACTACGTCACCTAGCCCTAAAAGGTAGGGAACGTATGGAACATTTAAGTCTTCGGGTGATGGTATTTTGCTCCCCTCCAAGATGGATAAAAGTACAGCGGCTTCAACATACTCTTGATATGCAGAATAAACATATCCGCTAAAGTAGATATCTGGATGCTCTTTTAACTCTGTTGCTAGGTCTTCAAGTTTTTCCTTGACATCTTTTATTAGGTTTTTCGCGTTTTCCAGTTCTCCTCTGTGAATTGCTCTGATTGCTTCAGCTGATAATCTAACGGCTTCTCTAGTGATTTTTAAAGCATTTTCTCTTACCTGATCTTTCTCATCAAGCACTTCTCTAATTTTATTAATAATGTTCTCGAGCATGGGAAACCCTCTCCCAACCTCTATAGGTTATTGTTAATAATATACGTATTGGAGATTTGAGCACAATAGTTTATAGTTAGTCTAAAGTTTAGATAGCATTATGGCATGTTTTTCTTGTACTGCCCAGGATCCATATAGTAATCCTCTTCTTGCTAAATCACCTAAAACTTTTTTAGTTTTACTGTCAATCTTCCCAGGTGGATAGTTTTCAAAGGGAGTACCAGGAAGGGGCATAAAGATGTGTGCATGAATTCTACATCCTTTGCTAATCAGATATTTAATCATGTCGAGAGTTAATTTCCTATCTTCATCGTTTTCAAATGGAAACCCAAAGATTAAGTCAATATCGGGAACAAGACTATAGTCAATTAAATTATCCACGGCAAGATAAACATCCTCCACGGTATGACCTCTATTAATAATGTTTAAAATCCTTTGACTCCCGCTTTGAGCGCCAACAATAATTCTGTCGTTTGCAACATATTTGGACACAACATCTAAAACCTCTTTGGTAACAAATTCAGGTCTAACTTCAGATGGAAAAGTACCAAAATATATTCCTTTAAGCCCTTTTACCTCTGAAATAGATTTAAGCAGCTTTTCAATTTTTTCAGGTTCAGGTTTTCTACCAGAACTACTTCCATATGCAAAAGAATTCGGAGAGACAAACCACATTTTGTCATAGCCGCGTTTAACAGCAATTTTAACCCATTTAACTATGCATTCTATGCTCCTATGTCTCATTTTAAATCCGAAAATCCGGGGTGTTTGGCACATTTTACAGCCAAAAGGGCAGCCTCTACTAATTTCAATTGGAGAAAATAATCCATATTTTGGAGAAAATGGAGGGAAATCATCTAAATTGACTATTTTCTCAGGTGGGTTTAACCGAAGCTTATCGGGAGATTCGAGGAAAGCAATGCCTGGTATGTTTCTCCAATCCTCTCCTTCGCTTATTTTATAAAGTAGCTCTGGAAAACTTTTTTCACCTTCACCGATAACAGCTACATCAAATCCAGCTTCTAAGACTTGTTTGGGGCGGGCTGTTACATGCGGTCCACCAGCGACTAGAAATACGGAGTCTTTGAATTTTTCCCTAATCTTCTTTACTTCCTCTTTTACATTAAGAAACTGCGTGGAGAGAATGGAATAAGCAACTACACAAAAACCTTCTTCATCAAGAGCTTGCTGGATATCCTGAAACACATTTGTTAGAAAAGAAACCTTTAAATTCTTGAGTCTAGTGTCTACTTCTAAAGCTCCTATTAATGCCGCAAATGAATACTTGTTCCATTTGGTATATCTTAGAAGGAGAGAGACCATAAAGAGACCTCAGTACTATGATTTAATAAGAATTTTTATCAATATTAATAGATTGCACTAAGTTTATTTCGCAAATCCATACAAGCGAAAGAGTTACCAAACGCAAGGTTGACTTGAACACGTTCATAAATTTATAAATTTTAGGGCAATGTTGGTGGGAATTATTAATTGGGCAGAAGAAGAAAAATGAAAATCAAGGAAATATTTAACAAGATTTTATGGGATCCGAGAGAAAAAGAGAGAAAGAACGATTATGAGATAGTATTTATACATAGGGGTGCTTACCAAGATCGAAAAACTATTCCGGTAACGATGATTAAGGAAGTAAAATCATCTATGTTTATTTATGTAAACGAAATTGGAGAAGAAACGTACATTCCTTTTCACAGGATATTAGAAATCAGAAATAGAAAAACTGGCGAAATATTGTGGTCAAAGAGGACGCGTGAAAGTAATGAACCCATTTATGAGGATTAAACCTATACAGGATGCTAATAAGTTTATAGATATGGCTTTTCGTAGAGCCTCAAAGGTAGAACCCTCACTTCCACAAAAACTACCACCATTATTAAAGGCTAAGAGAAGAGAGGAAGCAAGAGTTAGAAAAGTAGCCCAATTTCTTCATGATAGATTTAATAATATTGTGAAGCAATTTCCAAAGATAAACGATCTTCATCCCTTTTATAGAGATTTGACAGATGTCCTTGTTGGAGTGGATAATCTGAAAAAATATTTGGCTTCACTACGAGGTGCTGCAAGGGTCATTATGAAAATAGCAAATGAACATATAAGAAATATAAGAAGAGCTACCGATCCCGGTGAAGCAGCGAGAGAAAGAAAAGCAGCGTATGGAAGAATAGCCTCTTTCGTGAAAAAACTAAATGAAAGACTTATATTCTTGGAAGAAGCAAGAGCAAAGCTTAGAAAGTTACCATCAATAGATCCTGATATGCCAACAATTGTAGTTGCTGGTCCGCCTAATGTAGGGAAAAGCACTTTGGTTAGAGTTGTTTCAACAGCAAAACCTGAAATAGCAACCTATCCATTTACCACGAAGACGCTTATACTAGGCCATTTCAAAGCAGATAGCAAAACGTATCAGATTTTGGATACGCCGGGGCTTTTAGATAGACCTCTCAGTGAACGAAATCAAATAGAACTGCAAGCAATAATGGCTCTTCGCCACGTGGCAAATGTAATAGTTTTTATGGTAGATCCTTCGGAAACTTGCGGATATTCTTTAGATATGCAGCTTTCCATATACGAAGATATTAAAAAATCCTTTAATGTTCCAATAATACCCACAATAAATAAAGTTGATATCTCTCCGCCGGAAATGATTGAAAAGGCAAAAAGAGTGGTTGGGGATGACGCTATAGAAATGGCTGCCATAAAAGGAAAAGGAGTAAACGATTTAATAGAAAAATTTCGATCTTTTTTAGAAAAGTAGACTTCATAAAATTGAGTATTGGTTTTTAACTGTGATTAGTATGGTTACAATAAAATTCTACAATCTATTTTGATTTTCTTGATACACCGATTCCTTTGCATAATATCTTTATGTAGTCATTTTCCTTTTCGACTGTAAACTTTACTCCAGCGATGTTTTCACAGAGCTTCATGGCTGTCTCGGCGTGTGAAGTTAGTTCTCTAGCAACTATGTAAGACTCTCCTTTTGCTAATGACATGTAAATGATAAGATTATCGAGTGCGTGATCATCTACAGGAACTTTGCTTCTTAAAGCTTTTATTAGTTTTTCAGCTGCTTCTTGTCCAACTATTTCAGCTCTTTTGCCACGTTCCCCGATAGAATCTCCCCCAACAATACCGGTATCTGTTATCGCCCATAAAACTATTCCACTTCCTCTACCTGGGCTAGGGGTCTTAGTATCTATTTCAATTTCTACATCTTCATATCCAGCTTTTCTTAAAACTTGTTTAGCACTATCTGCTTGTCGAACAGCTACATGAGAGGGTAAATTAGAACAATAAGAAATCCCTCTGATTTCCTTAATCTCATTGAATTTATCTAACTTAATTGGAGAAAGAAAATCAACAGGTTTGACTTGTACTTCTACAAGTCCCCCTCCCTTGGGATAGAATCCTCTTCTTAAAATTTTAATCACAGCATTTACCCCCATCTTTTCGAAAAGCGGAAGGAGAACTTCCTTGAAGTATGGTAGGGGGGGACTCCATCTAACGGATGTCCCACCAATCATCCTAAGCATTACCGAATTAGTAGCAAAAGTTAAAACTGGAAGTGATGCTTGAAGAACGAGAGGAATACTTCCAGCAGTTCCAATGTTCATATTATAGTTTCCACCCTTAGGAGGAGTTTTAGGTTTAAATGTTACAGTCATTGACCCGACTTTTAATCCTTCAACTTCTGCATTAACTATGGAAGCTATAAGTTTTACAGCGGTCATATGTTGAGGACGTAGACCTGGGTTTGATCTCTTTGCTCTTATGTTAAAAATTTTGATTGGAACTCCAAGTATTGCTGAGAGAGCTACACTATAGCGTAACAGTTGTCCACCGCCTTCCCCAAAGCTTCCATCTACCTCTATCATATCGTTCACCTCGGATAACTAGTAAAATCATAATTTCTTGGTTTGGGAAATAGTTATGTTTCTAAATATGTATGTTAAAGTTAATGGTCAATGTGGCATAATTATTTCATTTGGTAACTTCATACTTAATTAACAGATAGGAATTTTAAGGTGTTCGTTTTGGAAGACACGGAGGTATTTCAAGCATTAAGAGGACTTGGACTAACAGAATATGAAGTGAGAGTATATATTACCTTATTAGAAAATGGCTCCATGACGGCAGCTGAAATAAGTTCTGCCTCAGGTATACCCTACAGTAGAATTTATGAAGTTCTAACTCGTTTAGAGAAGAAGGGTTGGATAGAAACTTTAAGCGGCAGACCCAAGTTTTATAAGCCTCTTCCACCTTCTGAAGCTGTTAAAATCGTTAAAAATGAATTAGAAAGACAGTTAGAGAACTACGAAAGTGTTGTAATTGAAAAATTGCAACCTCTTTATGAAAAACAGGCGATAGTTGAAAGACCTGATGTTTATATTATAAGGGGTATTGAAAACGTTTTGGCACGAGTAATAGAAATGTTTGAAGGCGCCAAGAAAAAAGTAATGATTTCTATGAGTAACATAAACATAGAATATATTAAAGTAATCGAGGATGCTCTCAAAAGCCTAAAAATTCGAAATATCAAAATTGAAATATTAACTTCTACTGATTCTAGCCCTGAAGCGTTATCAAGGTTAAGTAAATATGGTGAAATCCGAATAAGAGACCGCTTATATGGCGGTGGGGTTATTGTCGACGATCATGAAGTAATGTTACTTTTGATGGGAAAAAGTAATGTTTTAGCTATTTGGAGCACTCATATAGAACTGGCCACCTTAGCTAGAGATTATTTTTACTATTTATGGAATATGCCTGACACAATTAGGTTTAAGGGTGATTAAAGTAATTGTCTACATTTACTTGGAAAAAAGAAATAATTTATGGGTGTCCGCCGGTTTTACGAAAGAACTAAGGCTAGTGTGTTCAACGTTACCATCGTCGAGTGTAACATCTATTTTACGATCTCTTTTTTCAACATTACTTTCCAAGAAGATTTTTGTAGTTAAAATTCCCTCCACGATTATAAGTGAAGTTCATTCAACATTTGGGAAAATTTACGCCGAAGGATATTTACCATCGCTGGTGAATAAAGATTTTCTATCCACTGCTCGAAGAATGCTGGATAAATTGTATGCTGCTTGGGAAGGAAATAGAGTATTCTTTTCTAGGGAAGAAATATTGCTTAGTGGAGTTTCCGATTTTGCTAAAAGTGTTCTTCTTTTAACTATGAAGATTCCTAAAGGTTTTGTAACCACTTACAGTGATCTAGCCCAATTATTAGGAGGAAAAAGATATTCTAGAGCTGTTGCTAATGTTCTTTCAGAAAACCCTCTTCCATTAGCTATACCGTGTCATCGAGTAATATATTTTGATGGCCGACTCGGCGGGTATTCGGCGGAAGGCGGTATTCGTATCAAAAAGCAACTATTGGAAAGAGAAGGTGTAAGATTTACGTTAAACGGCAGAGTACGTAAGGAGTATATAGTAAAATTAAGCAAGTTAATTTCTTAAGTCAATTTTATTTTTATTTTTGCTCCTTCCTTTACATTCAATTTTTTAGCTGCATTTCCTTGATTAATGGAAATTTCGAGAAAGTTACCACTACCGATTATAGCTAGGAACTCTCCTTTCTTTACCTCATTATATGCTTTACAAATTTTCAATACTTTCCCCAGCTTATCGTTAAGTAAAACTTTTATTTTGTCTTCCTCACTTATACCCACTTTTTCTAGGATTTCACTATAAATGTTGGTAACTATGTTACCAAAACCGTCTACGTAGATGATTTCCCCTTCAATTTGATCTTTTCGTACATGTGGTTTTGAAAAACTTAAAATTTCATATTCCTCAAGTAAGGGGCCAAAATTCTCTATAGGAACCCCGTTAGCTAAGTAGGCTGCAGCAGGCGCAAAAATATCTCTCCCGTGAAAAGTGCGAGAGACACGAGGTAACATATATTTACTATTTGTTATTTGAACTACCTTTTTTACTCCTTCTCTTAATGCTGCAAGCGTGAGAAGCCCGTTGTCAGGTCCGATATAAAAGCTTTTCTTAGTTTCTATGATAATTGCTTTTCTAGATGTTCCAACTCCCGGATCAACCACGCCAACATGTATTGTACCTTTAGGGAAGAAGGGAGCACTTGCTGCTAGGACATAGGCTCCCTGTCTAATGTCAAATTTTCTAATTTCGTGGGAGATGTCTACTATATTCGCGTCTGGGCATATGGAAAGTATGACTCCTTTCATAGCTCCGACATAAGGATCTCTTAATCCAAAATCTGTCAGTAGAGTTATTACTTTTTTCATTTGGATTTTCTTCCTCCAAATTCTTCAAGAAGTTTCTCGTAGACTTCTCTTTCGCTTCCCTTAGATAAGTGGTAAAGTCTTTCAACTATTAATTCGGGGGTTGATCGTGCAAGATAGTTGTATATGGGATTCCTGTTAACTATTAGGTTTAAGTTTTCATCTAAGCCGCTGGCCTCGATTCCGTCTACCCTGATGGGAACTTTTACAACTTTCATTACTTCTTCAGCTAGATGACTTATAAAGATGGCACATGTATTTTTGTTGGCGTATAGAAGTTCTAGTATGCCTGCAATAACTTTTGCTGCTGCGCCTGGCTCGGTGATAGCTTCTAACTCGTCGACAAGAACCAGTTTTTTCTTGGGACTTGTAATGACTTTAGCAAAGTTTTTGAGCGTTGCTTCGAAAGCTCCAGCATCCATAATGCCTCTTGATCGCGAGAAAAGATATATTTCATCAAATGGGCACATATAAACTTCTTCTGCTGGAACCGGGAATCCCATTTGTGCTAATATAACTATTTGAGCAATTAAGTTAAGTAGCGTGGTTTTACCACCGCTATTTGCACCACTTAGGACAACAATTCTTTCTTTATTTGTATTAGGTGGTTGAATAGGAATATCTCCAACGACGTAACTAACTGGGATTACCTTAATCTTGCTTTTTAGTTCTAATTCTCTTAGAAATAGGTTTCTTCCATTAATGAAACCGATACCTACGTATTCTTCATTTAAAGTGGGAACATTCAAGAAGTAATCTTTTGCGAATTGTCCCACAGCAAAAAAGAGATCAAAATCGAGAAGTGCTTTAACAGCTTCTTCAACTGCTGATCTCAGCTCATGAAGTTTTAAGGCTATCTCTCTAAGTATTTTATATCTTCTCAGAGTGTACTCCTTTCTAAGAAAGTCTTCCAATAAACTAATTTTTCTTCTATCAGCTTGAATTGGCAATACCAAATCCCTTGGAAATAGTTCTTCAACAAACTCTAACTCCTCACCTGTCAGCTTAAGCCTTTTACATAGGTTGTCTTCAGCCTTTTGGCACACCTCGGTGATAATTTCTAGCAACTCACCGGATAATTCTGGGAAAACATTTCTAAGACCTTCGCCTCCAGCTCCACTTGCAATTGCTTCTTTCAAAATATCAAGAAGCCGTTCGCCCTCAATAACTACTTTTCTCTCCGCAATTTTCTCCTTCACCTCATCGTTAATTTGAACTTCCAGATCACTAATTACCGTTTGAAGGTCCCGTATGGCAGTTCTTAGCCTATCTAACTCCTCATCGTATCCTTCTCTTACTTCACCATCCTCAGTCAAGACAGAAAGTAGGTTTTCAACTTCGCTAAGTGCGGTTAGGTTAATGCGATTCTTAAATTTTTCAATAGCAAAACCGTTGGGAAGGGAATGAATATATTTTCCAAGCTCGCAAGCAGCTCTGACAACCTCATAATTTATAGAGTAAAATGAAACTAGAAGTTCAGGGAGTAGAAATTCAACAGAAACATCTTTTCCAAGTACTTCAGCGTTGAAGGCATAATCTATGGCAGTATCGTATGGCGCACCGCTGGAAATAAAGAGTACTAGGTCGTAGGATTGGATATATTCTTCTAACCTTTCACCAGGTTTAACTAAAAATACGTTTGTGAGTTTATCTAATTCTAATTCGCACAATTTATTGTAAATTTCTTCATCATCAGTTAGAACAACTCTATCGCCTATCCTCCTCTCGAGTTTCCCTGGACGTAGAGGCCTAATTTTTGAAAGACGTTCATTTATCTCATTTAGAGTTTTTTCATCAAGTTTTTTAACTAATTCTTTGGCTTCGGAAAAATAATTTAATCTTTCTAACATTACGTTAATTTTTCGAGGAGGAAGAGGAAAATACAGAGTTAACTTATTTTTGCTATAAGATGTTTTAGTATAGCTGCGAATAATGTCCAATATTCTTTCATACATCCTTCTGGCATCTGATGTTTTCAAAACTTCCTCTAACGAAACACCTTCAATAATGGAATAGGCATTTCTAACAATTTTAGTTGCTAAACCTTGCCCAATGCCGGGAACAGACATAAGTTTAGCAATATCCGCTTCCATAATTACCTTTATAATTTCCTCCTCACTTCCAAGATACTTAATAAGTCTCTCCGCGACTTTTGATCCAATACCTGGTATTTGACTTATTTTCTCAATTTTCATTAAACCCACCATGAACATAAATCGTTAATCCAAATTTGGAGTTTATTAGTTTCTAAACTTTCATGAGAAGCAAATTTCAATAACACTTTACTTATAATTTAAATTTTCGACGTAAATTTAAGTAATCTATATTTCCCGATCGTGAGCTACTCCACGGCTAAAGCCGGGAGTTTCCAGCATTTAGGGTAGGCTTTACGCCTTTCTCTTCATCTGCTTGTTCGGGCTACCCACAGAAGCCCATCCCGCAGAGCTCGTTACCCTGCGGGCTATGTTTACACATGCGTTCAAATCTCTATCATACTCCATTCCGCAATTCGGGCATTTGAAGATTCTCCCTTTTACTTGGCAACATGCCCGCATCTATGACATGTCTTTGAAGTATTCATAGTCTCTTTCTTAGATAGATATCTTACTTCAATTCCTTCTAAATTTGCTTTATATTCAATGTATGTCTGGAGCTTTCTGAAGGGCAAACTATGAAACCGTTTGTTAAGTTTCTTGGACTTTTTGAAGTTTCTTCGTATTCCGTTAAGGTTATCCATGATTATTACTGGCTTAGGGAACTGTTTAGCGTATTGAACTATTTGGTTTGCTATTATGTGCAGTTGTTGGTTTACTTTACGCCTCTCCCTGCTCTCAAGCTCTTTAACCTTTCTTAGAAGCTTTTTCTTTTGAAGTTTTCTCCTGATGTGACTGTAAAAGCCCTCTGATACGTTTGATTTCTTCACTTCTCCAGAATTGTCCCTTCATAGGCTTTGCTGGGTTATCTTTTAAAATGGCAACTGCCACAGCTAAGTTACGTTCGCCTCTATCTATTGCTATCACGGTTTCAGGTTCGTCAGGTAGTTCAACAGTTTTCTTAAGCACGAAGTGAGCATACCACTCTCCGTTTCGTTTAACCATTTCAACTGTTGTGAAGCTCCATTCACCTCTCAAAGATTCCTCAATTCTTTGCTTCCGTCTTTCACCAAAGACTATGGGAAGACTAATTCTTTCCCTTCTATTGAGGCTTAACGTCAGCCAGTATGGTGTTAGAACGTTTGTTGTTTTAGAGAAGGTGTAGCAACGCTTATCAAAGCGTATAGAAATTCTTCTAAGCCTTAAAATACTGTCATCTTTCTTATTCTTTTGAAAGCTCTTTAAAATTTCGATGGCTTTATCTCTGGCAGTCTGAATTAAAGCAGTGTTGAGATTGAATAATCTCTTAGCCGATTCATACCCATTTTCATGTAGAAATTTCTTGGAGGTCGAGTTAAAGTTCAGATACCATTTAACAAGTCTAAAATATTCGTTAAGAGTTCTATTTAGGGCTAAAATCTTCTTCCTATTAGGCTTGAAAACTTTTCCTACAACCGTTACTTGAACATCCTTTCCATGGGAACATCCCATTAATCCAGAGGTTAATGGTATTTTAAAGTTGCCACAATTCATCCCCCCACTAAAGTAGGGAGTTTTCTTGCGGTGAGTTTATAAATCTGGATCTTAGAAGTTTAATCATATCTCTTTTATTCCCATATTTGTTTTAGTATATTTTTTGGTAACCCTTTTAAGTTCCGCTCCCACCAATTCATATCCATTAACAACCAGTTCATTGTTTCTAACTTCTAGAATCATGAAACTTGGCTTTAATGAAGCCGGACCACCTCCCCAAACACCCGTTGCGCTCCCAGGATTTAAGAGAAGAACTTCGCCGAAAATTTGAATTGACATAGCATGCGTATGACCGTGAATTAAAACATCAACATTTAAACGTTTAGCTATAGAGTACAGTTGCTTGGGATCACCTCTCGGATATATTCCAGTGCCATGATAAACACCGATATCAAAGTTCCCTAATTTAACCTTTACACTCTTAGGGCCATTAATATAATCCATGTTCCCAACAACCCACTTAACAGGTCCAAATCTTCCTAACATATCTAAGACTTTCTCATCAACCAGATCGCCAGTACATAAAACTAAATCAAATTTCTTATTTGAAATAACATTCATAATAGGCTCCGGTATCATCGAAGCCCTAGAAGGGATATGAAAATCACCAATAACAAGAACTTGCATCGTTTGCTCACCACAACTAATTCTCATAAACCTTACATTAACTGCTTCTTACAATTCATCATCTTGCATCTATAACCTCTAAGCTACAAGATACTTTCTTAAAATATTTCTTAATGCTATCAATAAAAATAAAAATCCAATGCATCATAATAAATTAGCGTTACCACACATACTCTAAATAAGTAACAATTTACAACATAGAAGAGCCCGGTGGGGTAGCGGCCAAGCCTCCCGGCCTTTGGGATATTTTGTCGGCTTTGTTGCCGGCAAAAGGTGAGGAGAGCCGGGGACCCCGGTTCGAATCCGGGCCGGGCTACCATTTACTATTTTTGTCTGATTTGACTATTAGATAGGAAGAAGTTGGACAAATGTTATTTGGTTGTTTCTCTTAGTTCGAAGATTACTTTGTCCATGTTTGAGTAGATTTTTCTTAGTCTTCCTTCGTATTGTCTTCTTAGTTTAGCGTATGCTAGTTTTGTGATTTTCTTTGTTTTGTAGCTTCTTTCAAGCTGGTTTATGCTTGCTTTTACGCTTTCTCTTTCCGCTTCAAGTAGTTCTATGCGTTTTATGTAGTCTTCGAGTTTTGGTGCTGCTTTTCTTAGTTCTTCTTTTACCTTCTCAACTTCCTTTGTTGCGCTTATGAGTTCTCTTTCGTATAGTTTCATTTTTCTTTTGTAGTCTTTTTTCTTTATTCTTCCTGTCCTGAATGCTTCTTCAAGTTTATCGATTTCTAGCATTAGTGCCATTTTTTCTTCATATACTCTGCAGAATTCTCTTACTACTGGTGTGGGTACAGGTACTGGTACTGGAACTTCTACGGTTGGTGGAACTACTGCGATCTGCACTTTTCTAATAGCTATGTAAATGGCTGTTATCGCTGCAAGGAACATACTATATGCTAGAGGTCTTAATAGAGCATAAAGCGGGTTAACAATGTATGTTATTTTAATTTTTAGGTTTCCCGTGGAACCTGTTACATTATAATATGTATATATAACTTTGTTTTGTTCGATTTGTGGCTGAAGTCTTTGAACCGTTGGTATAACTTCAGCTTCTGTTGGTTTTACTTTGCTGTTAGGTGGTAGTATTATTGTGGTTACTCCTTTTATTACCAATGCTGGGACCTCAGGGTAGATTGGCACTGTTAGTAGGTAGAACGTGTTTATATTTTTGAGATAGATATCCGCTGGAAGTAGATAGCTTACGTATATGGTATAGGTGGTGTTTGGACCTAAAACCTCCTTTCTCCCTGTTTTGAATGAAATGGTTACTGTGGTTTTTGTTGTTAGGTTTCCTTCGCTTATGTCTGCGTCTATTGGTCCTGCTTTATCAGAAATACTTAGTCTAGTTGTACCTTCTGGTAGTTTGAATTCAAATTCTTCAATATTTGCAAATCCCACGTTTTTCAGTTTATAGGTTTCTGTTACCTTTATGTAAGCTATATCGTAGGTTTTTATTTCTCTTTCAAATTCAACATATATTAGAGAGTTTCTTGTGTAATTGTATCGGAAATAGAATTCCTTATAAGTTAAAGGTGACAAAGCCCAGGTATCTATGCTTGTTTCGTTCTCCGTCTCTGCACCCCTAGGTATTTCTATTTCCACTCTGCAACTTTTAATGGAGTAAGGTATAGTTGGGTAATAGTAGAAAGTGAATTCGTAAGTTTTTTCGGTTCCCGGTATCGGGGTTACTAAACTACCGTATACTGTTGTTACTGTTACTTTTTTTACTTTTCCAGGGTTTATTGGCTCGCTAAAGAAAATTTGCCAATACGTATAATTATTTTCGTCTAAACCTAAATATTTTAGCTCTAATCTCTCATTTTCTTGATCTTTAGCTCCTATGTAACAGAGTTTTTTTACAAATTTTTCTTTAATAGCAATCTTAAAGCTTGATACAGGAACTGTTCCGTTATTTTCAATTGTTAGCTCATCTGTTACATTTATGGTGCCAAAAACACCGATATTTATTGTTCGAGAAGCTTCTGAAACTATAAAACTTGGACTAGTTTGCGCGTAAGTCGGCGAATTTATTAACATGGTTACTATCATTACGGTGACGATTAGTAACGGCAGTACGTGTTTTCTTTCCATATTTTTCCCCCGTTTATTTTCGTTGAATAATGATAGACTCAACTCTTGGGAAGTGGTATATATTTTGTTCCACTGGTTATTAATTTAACGTTCTATTCATTATTATTCTTATGTTTTCAGATAGTTTGAAGTCAAATGTTTATCATTTCTCTCATAATTTGGCTATTTTAAGTTATATGTTTTCTCCCTGAAATGGCAATGTTAGTTTAATGCTGTTTTTATATTCGTAAACTGAAGATGAAAATTGGTAGGGTTGTTCCAATCGAAAATTGAGAGAAGGCTTATGTTATAGTCCTAAACACTTATATTTTGTGGAATAAGTAAATACTTTGTGTTTCCTTATTAGAGGGCGGGTTTGCAGAAATCTTCAGAAGGACAGAAAGTCCCATGTATTATAATGTTGGTAATTTTATGATGTAATGCATATGGAGGTGTGTCTGTTGGAAAAGCAGGCTCATCCGTATATCCCTAATTCACCAAAAAAGATTCGCGATGACTTATTGAGAGAAATTGGCGTCAGTAGTGTGGACGAACTATATTCGGACGTCCCTAAAGAACTATTTAACAGGAAGAAGCTGAAGCTTCCAAAGACACATAATGAATATGAGGTTTTTAAGGAAGTTAGAAACATCTTGAAGAAGAATAAAACAGTGCTTGATATGCCTACATTTCTTGGTGCAGGTGTTTGGCCACATTACGTTCCAGCCGCAGTAAAAACTATAATCAGTCGAGGAGAATTTTTAACTAGCTACACGCCCTATCAAGCAGAAATTTCCCAAGGTATGCTGCAGGCTCTTTTTGAATATCAGAGCTTGATAGCCGAACTCTTGGAAATGCCCGTTGTAAACGCTTCAATGTATGATTGGGCAAGCGCTCTAGGCGAAGCCGCATTAATGGCAAAACGCTTAACGAAGAAGAACGTATTCTTGGTGCCGAGAATTATTCATCCCGAGAGACTTTCTACCCTTAAAACATATGCAGAACCAGCTAGCATTAAGGTTATTCAGATAGAATTCAATAAAGACACCGGCCAGCTTGATTTAAATGATCTAGAATCCAAGCTTAGCAAGTTTAGAGGAAATGTAGCTGGAGTATATATAGAGAACCCGTCTTATCTCGGTTTTTTAGAAACTCAGGTTGATAAAATCAGTGAAATGGCTCATGAAAATGAAGCATTATTTGTCGTTGGTATTGATCCTATTTCTTTAGGTGTTATACGTCCGCCGGGGGACTATGGTGCTGACATAGTTGTTGGCGAAGGACAGCCTTTAGGAAATCCGTTGAACTTTGGAGGCCCGTTACTAGGAATTTTTGCGACCAAAGATGATATGAAATTTATTCGTCAAATGCCTGGTAGATTAATTGGAATGACAAGGTCTGAGGATGGAAAATATAGAGGTTTCGTTATGACCCTTCAAACGAGAGAGCAACATATTAGAAGGGAAAGAGCTACCTCGAATATATGCAGTAATGAAGCTCTTTGTGCTGTTGCAGCCGCCATCTATTTATCTTTGCTGGGTAAAAGAGGAATAGTTGAACTTGGTAAAACTATACTTTACAATTCTCACTATGCTATGAAAAAATTGAATGATATTGATGGAGTTAAAGCACCGTATTTTAATGCTCCTCACTTCAAGGAGTTTTTAGCAATGTTTCATCGTGAAGGAATTAGGGTTGAAGATATTCATAAAGGTCTCTTAAGTAGAGGAATTCATGGAGGAAAAATCGTAAAGAAAGAGTTTCCAGAGTTTGGAGAGTCTATGTTGTTTTGTGTGACAGAAATTCATACCAAGAGAGATATAGATATGTTAGCTTCGGTAATTAGGGAGATCGTTGAGGAGGGAGGTTAGAATGGCCAAAGAATTTAGGCAAGCTAAATGGTCAGAGCCTCTCATTTTTGAAATTGGGAGAGAAGGGAGAATTGGACATATGGTGCCTACTCCTAG
>JAEOSG010000020.1 GCA_016840485.1 Candidatus Baldrarchaeota archaeon | reverse complement strand
AAACAGAACTATACGCAGTTCGCCGGTGTTCGTCCTTTCGGTGTAGCTTTGTTGATTGCTGGAGTTGATGTAACAGGTCCTAGACTATTTTCAACACATCCATCAGGAGCATACTGGGAATGGCAAGCAACAGCAATAGGAAGAGGCGCACAGGGAGTAAATGATATGCTTGAAAAAGAATATAAGAAAGAATTGTCTCTTGGTGAAGCCATAAAATTAGCTTTAAAATCGCTAAGAGAGGTCGCTGAAAAAGAACTTGAGCCAGACAACGTAGAGTTAGCAGTAGCAAGTGTCGAAAATAAAGTATTTGAAAAGATGAGAAAAGACGAAATATCAAAATGGTTATCATCTTTATGAAAAACAGTGATTTTCCCCTCTCTAAAATACGGAGGATCTCTGATGATTACAAAATTTAGTGAAGAAGATTGCTGGAATTTCATTAGAACATGCGAAGACGAAGGGGGAAGAATACACAATGCTACACTTCACATAAAAATTAAAGAAGAATCTCCTTCGTTTTTCACTATTGTAAAAAAACTTTTAGATGAGATATTCGAGGAAAAGGGAGGAAAAATATTTATACGCTGGGACAAAACAAGAAAAGAGTCAACAAACATGTGCGTAATAATGGTAAGTTTTGATCAAACGCCTTCTACGCATTTTGTTGCAGTTGCAAGAAAAATTTACGAAGTTTCAAGCTTTGCTACCTCAAGTACTGTTTCAGCAGATTGCACTATATATTATGATGCTCAAAACCGATATATAGTATTCAAAAATATTCACTATCCCCCAAGAAGCTCTGAATGTAAAATTATAGAAGGTCCAATCAAACCGTTTAAAGCCGTAACAGAGGATAAAAAAACTTTCTTTTTCGAAAACTTAGTTGAGCTTGAGAAATTTATGCAAGAAGTACCAAATATAAAAGCCTATACTTGGGATTCAAAAACGAAAAAATGGGTGCCATGGGCTCACATTGAAAGGGTCGAAGACAGTCTGAAAGTAACAATACCCACACCAAAAGGAATAGTAAAAATTAATGTTGACCTTCATACGGGAAAAGTAACCACTAAAAAGCTAGAGAGAGAATAATATTTATCTCTTAATTTTTTTGATAACGTGTTTTATGATTTTATCTGCAATATCGACTTTACTAACTTTTTGTAAACCATGCCAAGAAGGTGCAGCATTAACTTCAATCACCATAGGTCCTTCCTTGCTTTCAATGATGTCCACTCCAGCATAGTCTAAACCTATAGCTTTGGAAGCTCTTATCGCCAATTCTTCCAATTCCTCTTCCAATTTTATAGCCTCAGCTCTACCACCAATAGAGATATTTGTTTTCCATTCACCAGGAGGAGAATAACGATACATGGACGCGATGACTTCATCTCCAACAACAAAAGCCCTAATATCCCTATTGGGCCTCTCAATATATTCTTGAACATATAGAACGAAACCAAGGCTGTATAGAGTTTTTAAAACTCTATATGCTAAGTCAAAATTATCGGTACGGATCACACCAAGACCTCGTGCACCTATCAAAGGCTTAATAACAACACTGCCAAACTTCCTAGCAGCTCTTATGGCGGCGCCCAAACTCTCTGTTATAACGGTTCTAGGAACACGTATACCAGCCCTTTTTAAAGTATAAAGAGTAGCGTACTTGTCTTTAGCGCGTCTAAACGCATAACTACTATTAACTACGGGTATGCCGCAAAGCTCTAAATGTTCAAAAAAACTAACTCTAAAAGTTATTTGATCAGTGGTCCCAAAACCAAAAGTTCTGAGAAGGACAGCATCAACATCATTAACTAGATTTAAGCCGCCTGAAGTAAAACTCTCAACATCCATGAGTCGTGAGGTAATACTTCTAATGGGAATATAAACAGTTTCGCCACCATTTTTTCTAATAGCTCTATCAAGTTCTCTAAAAATCCAATTTTCTTTGCTAAGATAGTAAACAATACCAATACGCATTTTCAAACCCCCTAAAAATTCCAAGGAGTCTTTAGGAGAGAAATAACATACGGGCGAATATTTCTCTTTATCTCGATAAATTTTTCATCTTCCAGTTCCTTCAAGTACTTTCTAACTTGGCCTTCAGAAACATTTAATCTTGCGGCAAGTTCTTTCACACTTAGTTCTCCAACTTCTTCTAAAACAGCTAAAATCTTATACTTTACAGTCCTCAACAATTCCTTTTTCATAAAATTTTGTAGCTTTGTAGTCTTCTCACGTAAAGTTTCAACTTCCCTTCTTAAATCTTCAACAACATTATTATATATATTTGAACTTGCAACACGGGTCTCTAGATCCCTGATAGTAGAAGTATACTTTTCAATTAGTGTTTGAACATACTTAACAATAGATCTAGATAGTTCCGAATGAAAATCTGCAAAATATCCCAAAACAATATCTTTAAATTCGGAAAAAGGAAATCCCTCGCCACTTTGGGAAATATAGCGATCTATAGCATTTTCAAGTTTCTTTTCCCATCTACTACGGATATCGTACATAATTCCAAGGAGTCTTAAAATCATTCTCCTAGACTTTTTCCCAAGGTCTTCCTCCATTGTGCATCACACCGCTACAAACTACAAAACTTCTACATACTATTAAATAATCTTCCTCTGCCTGGGTAATGCAACTTTATAAAAACGTAATTCATCTAAGTAACCATCAAAATCCATTAAAAAGGAATTTAACTTAAAAATTGGAACAACAGGAACATTAGATTCCAGCATTATTTTTTCTTGAAATAAAGTAACTAAAAGAGGAACTAAAACCCCTTCACCCCAATCCTCAATGCCCAAATTTAGCACGTATCTGTCGATTACATCGCCAAGAAGTTTAACTCTTTCAACATGCTTTTTTATAGCGTTTCTTAAACCAGAAGTCTTACCGAAACGAGCCCCCCACTGCTTAGCGTCAATACATAAAATAAAGGGTCTCCGTAAACCTAAGACATCCACTTCGCGTCTACCAGTTCTATGCTTAAAACGAAAATTTAAAAACGATTTAAAGCCGCAACTCTCAAGGATATCGGAACAAAAAACTTCAAACTCTCTCCAAGTCAGAAAGCGGGAAATTTTCTCAACATCACAACCCAAACCAGCAGCAAAACAGGCCAATCTTAACCTCCTTTCATCGTTTACAAGCAACTTCTTTCCCTCAATAATTATTAAATCTCTCTCCCTTAACCTACCTACAGTTTTTTTGACCAAGGTGGAAGCAAAACCGCTACACGCCACAATATCTTCAATAGAAAGTTCTTTAACAACCTTCGTAAGCTTCAAAATACAAAGCACAATTTCTTTCTCAAAAGCCATAATTCAAATCCCTTCGCAGGAACTTAAAACTACTTTAAACATAAAAGATTTAAAATTTAAATACGACGCAGACCAACTGTTTTTACTTAGCTTCCAGCATAAAACTATTATTCAACCTAAAATTTCATTTTTTAGCAATAGTAATAAGTCGTATAAGATGTATACACCCTCCAAGCAGGATAAACGAGGGATGTAAGTGCCATTGATCTTCAAAAACCCAAAATACCGTGAAATGTCCACCAAAGCAAAGGAAATTGCAGAAAAGTACCTAAACCGAAAACAAAAAACATTGATAGTATGTCACGGAGACGGGGACGGGGTAAGTAGCGGGGTACTAACATATATAGCTCTATGGAAACATGGCTGCCCCGTAGAATATATAGTAACAAGAGAACTAACACCACATACACTTACACAAATAAACGAGAAATATATGGAGGAAGACTGTGAAAGAATAATATTCTGCGACATAGGAGCTGGAAAAGAAAAAGAAATAGCAAAACAATACTCAAACTACCTGATACTAGATCATCACGAACCTCAACTGAAACGCTCACAAAGGCAATTAAACCCAATACACCATAACATAAACGACTTAACTGAATGCTCTGGAAGTGTAACAGCTTATCTCGCGGTCTACTATTTATTTGACGAACAGTTCTGGACAACAAGATGGGGAAAATGGATAACAGCCCTAGCAGTACTAGGAGCAGTTGCAGACCTGCAAAATATAAAATATGGACGCCTAATAGGGTTGAACAGAAAAATATTAAAATTCGCTAAACAAATCGGAGCCGTAGAGTACAAAATTGACATAGGATTCTACGGTAGATACACAAGACCGATACCAGTAGCAATAGCTTATCACAGCCCAAAACTACCAGAACCTCTAAACAATGTAACAAGATGCGCGGCATGGCTTAAAAAACAAGGTATACAACTAACAGAAGAAAGATACAACGGAACATATTGGAGACGAATAGTAGACCTAAGCAAAGAAGAAAAACAAAAACTACTAAACATAATTGAAAAACATTTGAAAGAAACAGTAGAACCAGAAACCTTGCAAGAATACTTAGAATCCCTAAAAAATGAAGTATACGACGTAACAATATTTGAAGAAACAGAACTCAAAGAATTTAGTTTAGACCCGAGAGAAATCGCAACATTCCTAAACAGCTGTACAAGGCAAGGAGACAATGAAACAGCATTCAATTTACTTTTTGCGGCCTACGATGCTGTGGAAAAAGCAGCAAAACACTATAAAACGTACAAGGGAATAATAAGAGAAGCTTTAGAAGCTGTTCGAGAAGGACTAATAGAACCTAAATACTACAAGAACTTCGTATTCTACAACTACGGTAACCTCATAAACGAAAAAACCACAGGCATAATAGCAACAAATCTTCTAAAACAAAAAATTTCAAAAGAACAAAAACCACATGTAGTAGCCGCTCTACACACTGATCCAAAAATGCACGGAATGTTAAAAATAAGTTTTAGGGCCCCACTAAACTACCAAGAGCTCAAAAACAATCAAGGAAAACAACTTAACATAGGAGAATTCTTTCAACAACTAAAAGACAAATTAAAACAAATAGACCCTAGAATAGATGGGGGAGGACATAGAACTGCAGCGGCAATAACTATACCCACGAAACAACTGAAAAAGGTCCTTGAACAATTAGATAAATACTTAGACCAATACATAAACATCGAAGGTGCAACTTCTTGATAAAGGGTGAAAAACAAAAAATAAGAGAATACATCTGGAACAAAATGGAAAAAGAAGGAATAGCCAGATTTCCTCTTCCCTGTAAAGGCCGAATACCAAACTTCATCGGAGCCGAAAAAGCAGCTGAAAAACTTAGGCAACTACCAGAATATAGAAATGCAAAAGTAATTTTTTGTAACCCTGATTCCCCTCAAAGATCCGTGAGGGAAATGATATTAAAAGACGGTAAAATTCTTGTAATGGCTACGCCCAGATTAAAAGAAGGACTCTTAATCTTAGATCCTTCAAAAATCCCTAAAAACAAATATAGAGAAGCATCTACTATTCGAGGCGCGTTCAAATGGGGTGTGAAAGTTCACCCCTCTAAAATAAAAATTGATGTGAAGATCACAGGTTCGGTTGCCGTATCTCCTAAAGGAGGCAGAGTTGGCAAAGGAGGCGGTTACAGTGATCTGGAATATGGAATTCTAAAGGAGTATGGTGCGATAGATGAGAAAACTCCGATTATTACTACAGTTCACGATATCCAAATAGTTGATGACATTCCGATGACAGAGCACGATATGCCCGTAGACGTCATAATAACGCCAACAAAAATCATTAGAACAAATACAAAATACAATAAACCAAAGGGAATCCTATGGGAACATCTTACAAAAGAAAAAATTGAAAAAATTCCACTATTGAAACATCTTAGAAAAAATACGAACTCTTAACGCACAATCCCTTTTAACGTCATTAGGACGGTAAATGTAGCGTGTAAGTTATTATACGTCTTCTATGCCTTGTTCTGTTATTCTGAAAACTGCCTCGCTTTCTGGTAAGTAGGGGCTATCAACTAATCTAGCTATTCTCCTTTCCTGTTTACTCTTTCTTAAATATACTCTAGTTGTGCATGAATGGGCAAGAATATGTCCACCTGTAGCTTCTGTTGGGTCGCCGAAGAAAACAGCAGGTTTAGCCATAACTTGGTTTGTTACAACAACAGCAACGTTAAAGACCTCAGCAATACGAAGTAAACTATGTAAATGCTTATTCAACTTTTGCTGGCGCTCGGCTAACATCCCCCTGCCGCCATATTCAGCCCTAAAATGACCCATAACACTATCAACAATCAACAAACCGATATTCATCTCTGGAATTAACTCTTTGGCTTTCTCAACAAGTAACATTTGATGATCGGAATTATAAGCCCTGGCAGCCAAAACCCTCTTTAGAACTTCTTTCGGATCTAAATTGAAGCGCGAAGCCATCTGAACAATACGTTCGGGCCTAAAAGTACCTTCTGTGTCGATATAAATAACTCCACGTTCTAAGCCACCTTGATCCTCAGGTAACTGTACAGTTACACACAATTGATGAGCAATCTGCGTTTTACCAGTCCTATACGCACCAAAAAACTCAGTAATCCCACGAGTCTCAATTCCACCGCCAAGAAGACTATCTAAACTCTTACTACCTGTGGTAATTCTATGAATTTCCATTCTTTCAGCCCAAACTTCTTCTGCTGAAACAAAGCCGATGCCAGCAGCTTTCCTAGCTTCCTCAACAATTTTGGCTGCTACACCTTCACCGATGGAAAGAACAGCAGCTAATTCCCTAGGAGAAGTAACGGCAATTGCTTCAATACTACCAAAACCATTTTCAACCAGCTTCTTAGCAATTATAGGCCCAACACCAGGCAGATCCTTAATATCCAAAACCTTCTTAGTTCGAGGCACAAAATCACAACTCCTAACAATCATTTAAAACAAATAAACCCCAACTTAAAAACCTACCGAAAAACATAACAACATAATGCAAAACCAATCAAAGAGATGTAATTCTCTAAGAACAAGTAAAAAGTAAAGTAAGAGTGATGGTCGGCCCGCCGGGATTTGAACCCGGGACCTCTACCGGGATTCAATGTAACATTGAATCCTGGCGGTGTCTGCTTGTCCGAGCGGCGGCTAAGGATGAACAAACGCCTTACTAGGCGTTTTCTACAGCTTCGGTCTCCAACCCTCTAACTTAGGGTTGGAGTCGCCCGCTCTGCCACTGAGCTACGGGCCGGGACGTTTTTAGTCTTAGGAGTTATTTTAACTATTTCATAGTGGTAGATTCTGTCAGAATTTATATTTTTTATGGTCTATCATTTTACTTTTTGTTTAGTTTAGTTGGGGTCTAGAGTTAATGTATGGTTTTTATCTTAAAGTTTTTTGATTATTTTCATGCTTTTTTTGAGGAGGTTTTCCACTTTGTTTTCCAGTTTGTAACAGGAACGAAGTTTACAAGTTCCGCTTTTACATATTTATAGAATTTATAGGTGTACATTAACTGTAATTAGGAAGATCGAAAATTGGAAAGGATCAATGATGCTATGTCTTTAATGTTGCTAACTTATTCCTAATGTACTTAATACTTTTAAGTAGACCGTTCCATGTATGTATTTCAAGTATTAGCGGAACGTTATTGCACTTTGAAACAATATACGGAAGTAGATTATCAAAGTCTATTGAACCTTCACCCAATGCTAAATGTTCATCTGCTGTTCCATGATTATCATGAAGATGAATTACGCGTATTTTCTCCCTTATTACATCAAAAAAAGTTTTTAAATCGCAACCCCACGTATTTGCGTGCCCAACGTCAAACGTCACGAAAAGAATTTCATGATAACTATTCAAACTGTTTATGAAATTCATAATCTCATAAGGATCGGTCATCAAATGTCTTCTTTTCTTTTTTTCTTTATTTTCTATACATATCTTTATTTGATAGTCACGTGCAACATTTAATATTGATATTAGCGACTTCTTTGCCAACTTCCTTATAGTAGTTATCCTTTTAGGGAGATAGTCCTCGTGAAGGTAACCCATATGTAGTGTTACGTACTCCGCGCCAAGTAAGTATGCCACCTTTACGCAATTTATTATACGTTTTACTGCCGCTTTTCTCAGCAAATGGCTTGTACTTGCAAGATTCACATCTATGTAGCTGGCATGTAGTAATGGAGTTAACTCCATTGCCTGTAGCAGTTCCTTTAATTTTTTAATGAATTTTTTCCTAAGTATAATTTCTTCAGGGTCAAAAAATGGCCATTCACATCTAAGTTCAACAGCACTTACTCCGTGTTTCCTAACGGTTTCCAAAAGATCAAACAGACTACCTTCTACATCAACAAACGTCGCAACTCCAATTTTCAAGCTTTCCACCACCTAAATCGATCTAGCGCTACCTTGTAGAAAACCCTTAAGAGCCAGTATGCCCTTAGAGAGATAAGTAAATGTTTTAGACGCATAGCACGATACTGAGTTTGCTATTCTAATTATTCAGAACATGCCATAGATTATAAGTTCTAAATAATTTATGGAGAGTCAAAATTTTTATTGAAAGTTTCTTTAATTCTATAAATTGTCTCGGAAAAGGTGAGTATTACGAGTATAAGAAGGAAGAGAGGTAATGACAATGGAAATACCTCCGCACTAATTCCAGCAAGCATGATAACAAAAAGTCTTACATCTCTTCCTGCCCATCGCCTTTTATATTCGTAGCCAACATTTAAACCCTTAGCAGCCGAGTAACTTACACTAAAAGAACCCATTAAAGCTAGAAAGCCCAAAGCTATAATTAAAGAACCTGTTATTGGGGGAGAAACGATATTATATGCCAAGATAGTTATGGACATGATGAGTAATCCATCCGCAAATCTGTCGAGAACAGCGTCTAATAATTCCCCTTCCTTAGATGTTCTATTTGTTAATCTGGCTATTTCTCCATCACAACCATCCAAAATACTTGAAATCTGAGCCATAATTCCGCCAAGGAAAGGAATCTTTCCCAGAAAGAAACAAGCGCTCAGAGCAGCTGTAAGGAAACTTAGAAAAGTCATTTCATTTGGAGTGATATTAAGTTTTGAATTAACTAGAAAAATACTAATTCTAGTTGAAACTTTCCGATTAATATGTTTAGCAATGAAACCATCAGTTTCTTTCACAAGCTTAACCATCGGCACTCCCTCACATGTGGGAGTTGACCGCTGAGAAATAAAGAACTTATATAAAACTAAACACCATTAAATATCTCCATATGTGTTCTAAAACCTTGTATATTTAAGTATTTTTGCTCCTTTTCACATGCAAGCGTTAAATCAGCCAGTTCAAGCCAAGCAGCATCAAAGCCCCAAAAAGTAAAATCTAAGCACTAGAACTTAAAACTTCTTTTATCGACACATAAGCGACTATATGACACAGCTATAACATGAATCAAGCTTCCAAATAGTCACTAAGCATCTTCAAAACGTGTATAATCGGAAAACGTCGAAAACGTAAAAATTTATATCATAAATCCTTGCCAGAGAGGATCCCTTCTATTTATAATAACCTGCGAAATTTGAGTGATATACGCTTTACCCGTAATCTCAGGAATTATAGCCTTATATGAGCCCAATTTTGTGGTATTCACAATCCTTACCTTAAATAGCGTATTAATGATACTTTCATGAATAAATACTTCATTTTCCTTTAATAAATTCTTAGAAAATAGTACAGCAGCCCTAGCGGCACTACCAGTACCACATGGACTTCTATCCACACTACCTTCACCCCATATTACAACATTTTTTCCATTTGCTATGTCTGTTTCGGGCTCGTCTGTAAACATGGCTAAATTGATTTTATTTGTAATATTAGGGTTTGTAGGATGAGTTATTTTAATCTCTTTGTTTGCTGCATCTATTAATTTTAATCCTGCAGTAATCAGCTTTTTTATAAACTCTTTTCTGACTCTTAAAGCCAAGTTCCTAGCATCGGTAATGACATAAAAGTTACCGCCAAATGCGACATCAACATCGAATTTACCGGTCCCTGGAAGTTTTAACTGAAAAGTTCCGACATGAAAACTGGGTACATCAATTATACTTACTTCTTTAACTTCTTCGTTCTCAATCTTACATCTTGCTTCTATTATTCCCGCAGGGGTTTCAAATTTAATTTTTGTATACGGCTCATTCTTAGGTATTAGTCCTAAACTTATTAGAGCCGTTGAAACACCAATTGTAGCATGACCACACATGTCTAAATACCCATGAGTATCCATGAAAATTAAACCAAAGTCGGCCTTGTCTGATGGAAGGATAACAGCGCCAAATTGTTCTTTGTGTCCTCTAGGTTCGAGCAAAACTGCAGTTCTAATCCAGTCAAAATGCTTCATAAAATACTTTCTCTTTTCTACTATACTTTCTCCAGGAATGGGCGGAACGCCTGCAATTATTATCCTAGTTGGCTCTCCTTCGGTGTGTGTATCAATCACATGTAAAAGGTTTTCAATTTTCATAAAGAACTCTCCACTTCGGGTAATTCCAATGTACAATTGTAACACTATGTTGTTACTGTGTTAACGTTTTATTTAAATTTAGAAAAGTAAAATTTGTAAATTTTTTAACACATTTTTATGAAAATTATAACACCTTAAGAGGGTTAACGTTGCTGGTGCGATACGTACTTACTCGAGAACATCCAATATAACGTTGTTTTCATCGACTATTACACTTATGTAGTCACCTACTTCTTTAGAAAGTATTAAATATGTATCCTCTTCTTCCAGCAATTCAACCTTAGCTAGAACGTGAACTATTGTTGAATTTCCAACATCTATATCCAACCATATACGCGTATTCCCGTTTTCAACGTATTCATACTTGGCAACTATAGTTCCGTTAACCGTCCTTTGAGCAGTCCCTCTCTTAATCATAGTGTAGGCCGCCAGTACAGCTTCCTTCATTCCACCAACATCAGCGCAGCGAACACGAACACACGTTCTGTCAGTAGCTCTAACCAAAGCAAAAAAGGATGGCACATAGTGACCTGTATCTTCATCATAAACAAACACTGGTATATGATAATATAGTTCAGTACCTATTCTATATAAGAGAGCTAAAGGTGTTGAATAGTATCGCCCCTCAGGTAGAGATGGTAGCTCAGCTTTTGCAACCCTTTTAGCTTCTTCTGGAGATATAAGAGCCATATGATCTAGACTGTAAAGATAAACCCCGTCCTTTTTAGCTATTATTACAAATTCAAGTAAACTAGGATTACGTTTGTTACAAAACAGGTAAACCGCGACCAGCTCTCCGTCCCATAGCTGGTATCTAAGCCCTTCTGCTTCAGCTGGACTTGCTGACCTATCGCTATATATTGGTATGCCATTCCAAAAGTTTAACTCATTCTCAGCTGTCCATCTAAAATCTCCAAAAGCATCTCCCATCCTCTCAAGCCACTTCTCATCCCATCTCTGAACAACCCACTCAGGAGCATCTTCCGGCTTATATTGCCCAAGTAAAGCACCAGTAACAGGATCCCAAATATGAACCATAGGATCCACAAGGGGGCCAAACGGAACTTCATAGTAACTGGTCGTTATGTATACCAGTCTCTCCGCTTCTGGATCCCACGTAAGATAAGCTCGACTAAAAGTCCTCAACGGAAACATATCTTGAGCATGTACCCTAATATCTTTATCAAACCATAGACCTTCTCCATATTTTGCTTCTATCGGTATTATTTGAGCTCTTTCACCAGTTGCATCTGTAACGGGTATAATTATGATTTCTCGAAGCCTGTTGCTTTCACCTATTAGAAGGGAGCCAAGCACTGGCGGCTCGCTTATTGTAGCTATCCAACATAACTCACCTTTGTACATGCCCAAGTGAACGCTTGTAACCCAAGAAGCGGCACTCGTTTTCTTCATTTCAGCAATGGACCTAGCAACACTACTTGTAGTTACCCTGAGATTTTCAACATCTATCTCTGGAAATAATGTAACATTTCCAACCGCCATAACCTTAAAGTAGTTTTTCATAGCAGAAGCTCTTGCAAAACCTATTGACCTACCCAGAAGACCGGGTAACCCGAAAAGCACATTAAACAACACAATTAAAACTAGTGCAAAAAGCACAAACTTCCTTGAGAAAGACACCTTTCTCTGACTAACTTTCCCGGCGTGAGTTTGATATTTTGATTTAAACAAGTCTCTCAATCTAACATCCGGGTTCTTTGCTGCAATGGATGCCAATTTCTTGGCTATCAGAAAGGAAATGACAAATATAATTACTCTTATGGAAATAAGCCAAATAAAGTAAATGTGAGCTGGGATAAGTAATGTTGCGCATCCATGAGCAAAACCGATGAGTATAAGGAGTAAAAATACAATAAATAGAGCCGGTCTTGGGAATAAAAAATTCGGTCTCACCTTTTTTATCTTGTTTTCAATAAACTTAACATCAAGAATCCAACTAGCCCAAGCAGCGCTAGTTATATAAAGAGACACCAGCATGGCTTTTCCCCTGAAACCTTTATCAATATAATTTCAATAAGGTTTTTACTTTTATCTCTTTAAATCTATTCGCCTACCACCATCATACATACACTAATAATGACTGCGTTGTTTAAGTTCTGCTTCAGCGGGCAAAGATCGTGGTTGAAAGATTAAAATGTTAATCGACATTAATTTAAGGGAAACATAAATTTATTCTTTGAGGAATGAGGACATGAGAGTCAGGTGAGTAGGGAAACGATGATCTAAACGCCGACCCGACCTCAAGGTTTTTCTTTACAAAACACAATATCATGACCTGTGTACAAGTAAGAAGAACACTTACACTCCTATAAATTTCTAATTGTGTTCAGTTTGGTGTCCCTATACGTTTTAGTAAAATTTGCTAGGGTGATATTTATAAAGTTGAGGGATGTTGTTGTTAATTGTTAAAATGCTGGTGGGTTTATTTTGGATGAGTGTTTAGAAAAAGTTGGTAGATTAGTTGGTAAAACCACCACTCATACCGTTACTGTGAAGTTATTATCTGAGAGAGTTGGTAGAAACGATTACTTACAAATTGAACATGAGGGTCGTAATTTTCTTTTTATGATTAAAGAGCTTTGGACCGAAGACTCGGTGATGTTTGCTAAATGTTCCGTGGTTGGTTCGATGCCTAAAACTCCCTTTAAACCAGAAAGCATTGTTTTTAAAGCATCCACTAAACTTATTAAAGACGTTTTAGGTTTAGATGTTCCCTACGAAGAGGCAGTATATCTAGGCAAGCTTAGAGGACTACCCTATAAAGTTTTTCTTCCGGTCAAAAGACTTGGTAGAATCTTTATTACAGGCAAAACAGGTTCTGGCAAATCCTACACTGTCGGTGTCCTAATCGAAGAATTCCTAAAAAAGGGAATACCAGTTGTGATCATTGATCGCCACGGTGAATACTCTAGCTTAAAAATCCCAGCTGAAAACGGATCAGAAGAATTTGAAGTCGAACCTAAAGGCTATAAAGATCATATCATTGAGTTCGCCGATTTACATGTAAACCCCGGTGGGGATATCCCTGTTGAAGCCGTCTTAACCACCGATCCGAAAGATATTGTTGTCTCCGGTCAATGCACAATTATTAATCTTAGAGGTTTACCCACCGATATGCAGCAACTCATTGGTGAAGAAATCCTTACAAAGCTATATGAAGCATCCACTGGCGGTGACATTCCGCCCTTCTATTGCATTTTAGATGAAGCGCATCTGTTCGCAGGTAAGACAAAATCTACAATTAGAGAAATTGTTAGGCTTTTTGCCCAGGAAGGCAGAAAATTTGGTGCAAATTTAATTTTTATAACTCAAAAACCCCAACTCTTGGACACAACAATACGTGCTCAGGCCGGTACTTGGATCATCCACCAATTAACTGATTACACCGATATTTCTGTAACGGTAAAAAGTGCCGAAGGGCTAAACGAAGATTGGTCTGAGGATATACAACGACTAGAACCTGGAGAAACCGTCATTGCAGGTGATGCTGTTAGAAGGGTTCCTCTAATAGTTAAAATTAGACCTAGGGAAACCCGTCATGGCGCAATAGGCTTTAATCCCCTTGACTACGTTTCTCCGGAAACCAGAGAGGAATTGGAAAAAAGAAGAGAAAGATTAAGAGCGCAGTTTGCTATGCAGGTTCGAGAAGCAAAAACCCGTTTGGAAACTTTAAAGACTGGAATCAAGGTTCTCAGTATCGTTGAGGCGAAAAAAATAATCGCTAAGCTAGAGGAAGATTTAAAGAGGAAATCCGAGGAAATCGAAATTCTAAAATCTAGAATTAAAAACCTAGAAAACGAGAACGCCGAACTAAAAAGTAAATATAGAAAAGCTTTAAAGACAGCTGAAGAAGCCATTAAAGAAGCTAAAAAATACGAAAAAATAGTTGAAAACTTGAAAAGAAAATTACTTTAGTTACGATGCATCCTTACTCTTCCCTTTCAACAATTAGTGTTAATTTCTCGAGACCTACTATTTTAACTTTTGTTTCGGGAGGAATTTCGGAGCCGTTACGTGTTGTTGCAGTCCAGTCTTCTCCTTCAGCGTATACAATTCCTCTCGGGCTTAATCTTGTTTTTGTTATCCCTGTTTTCCCTATTAAAGCTTGTAAATCATGAATTTTCTTTAGTTCACGTACTTTTGTTGCTTTATAGATTATAAAAGCTATAAGAGGAATTAGTATCACATCTAGGCCGAATGTTAGTATTATTAAAATTTGATGAATTTCTCTTGGGAGGGTTGGAGGAAATAACAGGATTATGAAAGAGGTTATAATCATTAGAGCAGCGCCAAAAGCTCCAAGACCACCATGACCTACTTTTGCTTCTAAAAGCATGAATACTACGCCTAAAATAAATAGCATGAAAGCCGCAACCTCTATTTGCATGCTATATCACCTATTTTTTAGCCCAAACTATCAAATATGTACCAAGACGATTAAAGGGGGGAAGCCATCTCAATTTATCCTCTATTTTCCCTAGTAGGTATTTTACTCCCTTCAACTCTGTTTGTGGAGTGTACTTAAACTCAGGTTTGAAAAATATTAAGATACTACCAACATATATGCTTCGAAAACCTGCATCTCTTAACAATTGTTTAATCTCATCATATGTGTAGAGATGAGTCCATGCTTTGTACTTTTTTCTTCCCACTCTATGTCTTAGATATGTCTGCTTACTTTTTAATGCTTTCTTAATCCATGTAGTTTTAAAAGTGAATATACTATAAAGCCACCATGTTAACCGATATTGATTAAGTACGGAAATCACAGTTTCCCCATTTCTCTTAAGAATTTTCCCTAAGCGATTAAACCCTTCCCTAAAGTTTAAAGCATGGTTATACGCACCAAAAATCGAATAAGCTCTATCAAAAACACCCTCTTGAAAGGGCAAATAATCTGCCGACGCTTGAATAAACTCTATTTTATCCTGTAAACCTAAACTGTAAGCTTTTCGCCTTGTAGTCAAAAGCATTTTCCTTGAAATATCAACCGCATAAACTTTACAATTCAGTGAAGCCAAAAAAAGAGTTTGTTTCCCAGTTCCACAACCTATATCGACAACGGTACCTTTTGGTCTGCTTAACGATATTACATGGTTCTCTACCTTCCTCATATAGTAAAGTTCTGGATTATGATAGTTTATGTCATGTACTGCTGCGTAATGGTTATAATACTTCTCCACCTGGACATACTTATACTTTATTAGGCTTTTTCCAGCCCTTGACAAATTTAAATCAGGTATTCCCTCAACTATTGGATAACTATTTCTACATTTCTCGCACGTAAGCATTCCAGCCCAAATATGCTCTTTCCACCATTTTTTTACATTCAACGTTAAACTATTTCCACAAAGTGGGCATGCAATGATGGATAACGTCTCTTCACGCAAAGATTTCCACCACTAAATTAAAGGTAGGTTAGCGATAAACTATCAATATCAATATGTTGTCATTCAATAGGTCGCTAAAATTATCAACATTATTAAATCCTCTTAAAAGGTAATTAAGTAAACATATAAAGGTGGTGAAACTTAAATTGAAACTAGTTTTCTTAGGAACTTCTGGGAGCTTTCCTTCAAAGGACAAAATGTGCCCAGCAATTTTAGTGGAAGATAACTTTTTAATTGACTGTGGAGAAGGAGCTGTACACAGGCTTCTCAACTTAAATGCAAATTTAGATGAAATAGAGTCAGTATTTATTTCTCACATTCACGCAGATCACATTTCAAGTTTACCAATGCTTTTATGGACCATGTGGCTTCAAGGAAGAAAGTCAAAGTTAACAATAATTGGGCCTCCAAACATTCAAGAAGTTACTGAATCGTTACTTCAACTTATGGGAACAAGTCCAAAAAGGTTTTCTTTTACTATTCAGTATAAAAAAATCAATGGTAGTGAAGATTTAGGAGAATTCGCAGTACTTCCAGTTAAACACGGTGTTCCAACATTTGCGATAAAGATCGGTGATAAATTTGTTTATACAAGCGACACTGCTCCTTATGAATCGCTCATAAATTTCGCGAAGAACTGTAAGCTATTGGCGCATGAAACAACTTTTCCAGACGAGATGAAAGAAGAAGCACACATACATTATCATTCCTCTCCTTCTGATGCCGCTACAATAGCTTCAAAGGCCAATGTAGAAACACTTTTACTGTTTCATATACCGCCACCCTTCCAAAACTTGGAGGAAAAATTTATCGAACAAGCCAAAAAATACTTTAACGGAAAAGTTTTTTCAGCCAAAGACTTGCAAATTATTAGAATTTAAATTAATTTAGCATCTTTCAGCATCTTTTTGTGATCAAATGCTAGCTTCAAATTTCTAACTTCTTTGAGCGGGAACACTGAAACTTTCGCTGCATCAGTTACAGCTTCTAAGGTTCCGCCTATCCTACGACATAAGAAACATATAGATATAAAATGTCCTCTAGGATCACGATTGGGATCGGAGTATACATTTACAAGTTTTTCTATTTCCACTTCTAATCCTGTCTCCTCTTTTACTTCTCTTTTAACAGCTTCTTCTACAGTTTCACCGTATTCAACTATGCCTCCAGGTAAAGCCCACCAACCTTTATACGGAGGATTCTTACGCTTAACTAAAACTATTTTATCGTCATTTGTTTTTATTATTGCATCTACGGTTAATGTAGGCTTTTTCTTCAAAAATATCACCTCTAAAATCTAAGATTAAAAAGTTTTTTTGCATTTTTTGTCGTTATTTCAGCAATCTCAACTATACTGCTTTTCTTTATTTCTGCAACTTTTTCTGCAACTACTTTAACATGGCTGGGATTCGCCATTATCCCCTTAAAATCATAGGGGCTATCTGATTCCAAAACTATTTTATTCAACGGGGTTCGTCTAATGATTTCCATAACTCTTCTGGAATAAGTAATAGAAAGATTCGTGGAAATATAATATCCACTACTTAAAATATCTTGAAGAGTTGTAAATGGGCCAGTATACCAATGGAACACTGCTCTTTCGATATCATACTTATTTAATAAACTTATGATTTCTTTTTCTGCGTTAACCGCATGTATATTAAGTGTTAAGTTATATTCAGCAGCTATTTTCACAAAGAATTCAAAAACTTCTCTTTGTCTTTGCCACTTGTCTGCTCCTTTTATAAAGCGAAAATCCAAGCCTACTTCCCCTATACCAGCTAAAACTTCAACGTTCTCTTCAATTAGTTCTAATACTTTCTTTATGTCATCATCAGTGCTTTTCCAACTTTCCCATGGATGTATGCCAACACATGGGGTCAAGAAATTGTTTTCCTTCGAAGCATCTAAAATTTTTTTGCTACTTTCAAAATCCATTCCCACTCCAACTATACAAACAACGCCACTCTCTAAGGCTTCTTGAAGAACTTTTTTAGCAACTCCTTCATCTATATAATCATCAAAATGACAGTGACAATCAACTAATTTAATTAACACAGTCCAGCCACCAGTCCAAGGTCGGTAAATACGTTGAATTATTATCTAAGTTTTTTTCTACACACTGGGCAGATTGATCTAACCATTAACCATGTATCTAAATGTTCTTTATGGAAAAGGGTCCTACAGTGTGGACATTGTGATGTTCTTTCTCCAGCTTGAATCAAAACATCACATATAGGACATATAGGTATTTTATTACCGCAGTTTGGACACGTTTTCGCACTTACGGGCATCTCTGCTCCACAATAATAGCATAATGTGGTTTCTTCTTCGACGGAAGGAGTAGCAACTTTAACTAGAGGGATAACGGAAGTGGAAGCTGCAGCTAAACCAACACCTAACGATGCGAATGCGGATGGAGGATCAACAGTTTTAAGATAGAAGTAACTAAATCCACCTATTATAACTGCTAAGCCTCCGAAAACCAACATAATCCTCCGGTTCTGTAACACTGCTGTTTCTCCCGAAGCTATGCCAACAATTCCAAGAATTAAAGCAATAATTCCATAATATAAGTCTGGTGGAAATTTCCACCACCAATAGCAAATGATTCGATAAACGGCCCATAATGAGAGAAGAGTCGAAGAAGATAAGGTTATAATTGAAGTAAAATCTTTCTGGAGAAGTCTTACAATTAAAATTAAAACTCCAAGAATTATTGGAGAAATGACCGAAGGCATATGAGGTATATAAAGGGACGAAAACATTCCAAAGGAAATCAAAGATATAGACGATGAATACAACGCAGGGATGATCAATTTTTCCCTATTTATGAGGGACGTGATAAAGAATAAATCTCCCACAGCCACCATGAGATAACCATACATTAAATCAAGAGGAGTTGCCCATATATAATAGCAGTAAAGCCTCCAGATGCCCCACAAAATTACAAAAATGCTTAACGCTATTCTTAAGTACTTAGTGTCTCTAACAATCTTGTAACGCTTTTTAAAGCTGTCCTCTGTCAACTCCTCCACCATCTACTTTATCGTAGGATAGCTAATATTTAGGATATTAAATTCAAAACCCAGAATATAAGAGTGATGTATAATCACTAAGATGTTACATAGATTACAACATGCAGGTGTTTTTCAAATGATCTTTGACCCCCTTGAAAAACTAGAAAAAATTCAAAAAATAGTATGCAATGGAGACCAAAGAAAATATTATAGGTTTAGAATTAGCAAGCAGTATGCAGGAGACGTCACCGCTGACTGCGTAGGATGTTTCCTAGATTGCGCTTTTTGCTGGTCCTCAAGAGTAAATAGTAGACCAGCCGAAATAGGCAAATTTTACTCCGTTGAAAAAGTCTTCAAAAAAGTTGTAGAAACAGCTAGGAGAAAGAAGCTCCACAGGGTTAGATTATCAGGCGGTGAACCAACACTATGTATAGAGCATTTCACTAAACTTATTGAACTCTTTGGTGAAAAAGCTCCAGATCTTACATGTATTATTGAAACCAATGGAATATTGATTGCCAAATTCCCAGAACTAGCGAAACTTCTAGCCAGTTATCCGAACATGGAAGTTAGAGTGTCAATTAAAGGTTTTGACGAAGAATCATTTGAAAGGATCACAGGTGCAGAGGGAAAATACTTTTGGTGGCAAATAGACGCCATAAAAATCTTACTGAAACATGGAGCCTACGCGTATTGTGCAACGATGTGGGAGACAGCTGGCCCAAGAGGTGTTGAAAAACTTATGAAAACCTTATTAAAGCATGGTGTTGACGGTCTTGAACTTGAATGCCTTTATCGATATGACTTTGTAATGAAGAGAATAAAAGAAAGGGGAATAAAATTATATTGAGTAAAACTACCAACAGTTCTAAGGATTAACAACCGTACTTGTAAAAAGACTTTCACAATGAAGGTGGCATAATGACTACCAGCATTATATTGAACAAGGCTATTGAAAAAGTCAAAAAAGATAATATTGTCAATACATTAAAGAAATTAATAAGTATTCCGAGTATAACCGGGATGGAAAGGGAAATTAGTGAGTACATTTTCAACACACTAAGCGAATGGGGAGTTTCTGTCCAAAAAAACTGGGTAGATAAAAAACGCTTTAATGTAATTGCTCATGTTGGAGTTAAAGAAAAAATTCCATCGCTTATGCTTAACGGACATATGGACACCGTATTTCCAGAAACAGGTGAAGAATCCTTTGAACCCAAAGTCGTTGGCGATAAACTTTATGGATTTGGATCAGTTGACATGAAATCCGGGCTATCCGCAATGATGGAAACAGCCAGAATTCTTGTTGAATTTGAAAATCACATGGATGGAGAAATTATTTTCTCTTTTGTCGTTGACGAAGAGAAAGATGGTAAAGGTACTTTACATTTAGTGGAATCCGGTATCCGTTCTAGGTGGGCAATTGTTACCGAACCGACAAACATGAAGATAGCTCCTTGGCAAATGGGCTATCTGGATGTTGCTATCACTATTTACGGTAGACCTGCCCATGGAGGTTTCCCTACCAAGGGTTTAAATGCTATCTATGGTGCATTTAGATTCCTAGAACTATTTGCTAATTCGAAACTATTTAAAGTCGAGGATAAAATCTTCGGAAAAGCATCCTTCAACGTAAATAAAATAATCGGCGGCTCAGGCCAACTAATAGTACCACATCAATGCAGAATCGAAATAAACATTAATCTTCTACCTGAACAATCCGAGAACGTTGTCAGAAAAGAAATAATAAGAATATTAAGGGGTCTTAAAAACAATGGTCATATATCCAACTTTAAAATAACACTATCGGACTACGGACCAGCTGTGAAATTAAGTAGTAATGAGCCAATTGTACGTATTGTGCGTGATGCATATCGAAAAGTTTTAGGGGTTAATCCAGAATTAAGCGTTATGAAGTCTTGGACAGATGCTGAAACCTTAATCACAAAGGCCAAAATACCAACTATAATTTTTGGACCTGGTGATATAACGATTGCACATACGCCGGAAGAACACGTATCAATTAAAGACGTTTTGGATACAACCAAAATATATGTAGCAACCGCATTAAATCTACGTCTTCTCCGACGTAACCCGTAAGAAATCTATATATGTGTGTTGCTCAATATTTGCAACAATTAAACTCAATATTTTGCGAAAATTTAACTCTAAATAAGTAGAGAAATGGAGGAATTAATATGAACACTAAAAGTCTCAAAATTTTAGAGTCGTTAGCAAAAGAAGCATCTATGAAAGGTGTTGTTAAAAGAGAAGTGTCAATCGAAGCAGTCAGAAGAGTTATTCGCGCATTATACAGGTTGGGTATTGCTGATTTTTGGACGGTTACATCAAATTCAGGTGAATATATAATTGACGTCTTCAAGATTATGCTAACATTATTAGAAAAAGGAATAGTCGAAAGAAAAGATACAGATATGCTTACTTTGACAAATAAAGGACTTCAATTAGCCAGAGAAGATCTAAAATTAAAACATAAAGACTTTCTTACGTGCAAATCGTGCTCTGGGAAAACAATAGTTATCGAAGGAAAGTTTCTGGAGATATACAAAAAATATAGCAAAATCGTTTCAAACCGACCCGAAGTTAAATACGAGTATGACCAGGCACCTATACATCCTCGGGATGCAGTTAACAGAATGGCCTTTCTATACGAGAAAGGAGATTTAGAAGGAAAGGAAATCATCCTGTTAGGTGACGATGATCTGGTCAGCTTAGCTATAGCGCTTACAAAACTACCCGAAAGAGTCGCTATTCTAGACGTAGATGATGAGCTTCTCTCTTTTATTAAAAAAGTCTCTAAGAAAGAAGAATTAAACATAGAGGTCATAAAACACGATTTAAGATACCCTCTTCCTGAGAATTTAGCAGGGTCCTTTGACGTATTCTTCACAGACCCTCCCGACACGCTATGGGGATTAATATTATTCGTTTCACGTGGTGTAGAGTCCCTGCGAAAGGATATCAGGGGTGTTGGGTATTTTTGCATGACACATGCTGATTGCCCTCTAGAACGCTGGAAGAGGGTCTTTGACGCAGTTTTAAAGATGGGTATGGTTCCGACCGATATAATTCATGACTTTAATACCTATGTTGATCTCGATGTAAGTTCAGAAGACTACGTAACAGAGGGAATTGGCAAATACTTCTCCCCGCCGAAGGCACCCTGGTATAAAAGCTCGCTAATTAGGATTGAAAAAGCAGGCGAACTAAAACCGTATATTGAAGGAGAAATGAAGGGCGAAGAACTCTACGATTACCTCCTAATTTAAATTGGGAAACTAATATATCGAATGAAAAAACAATGACCAATTAATGTTAAGGTGAACTAACTTAGACTTGCTAAAGCTTTTAGTTTTTCTAATTCTTTTCTCATTTCCCTTTTTAACCTCTCAAAATCACTTGTTTCCTTGACGGGCCTAACGGTTTCTATGGGCGGTCTAGGTCGTGGTGTTGTTGCTGTTGGAATAGGTGCAGATACGGCCCTTGACATAGTCATCTTCTTTTCCAAATCATCTATTTTTGTCTCTAGGGATGATATCCTTTGTTGAAGAGATTCTATTATTGGAAATTTCTCAATAATTTTTTCCACATTTCTCAACCGATTGTCGAGGTCGTTCAATGCGGAGGTAGTCATTTTTATAAAGCCTTCGATGATATCCGCTATTTCCTTAAGATCCTTGACGCCTTTTTTCCTAAATAACGGAATTATTAATCCCTCCGTTACAATTAATTTAAAGCTACTTTCTACTACTAAGGTAACCTTATGGTACAAGAATAGTTATTCCGGATGTAAGTTATATATCTTATTACATCCAACTGGTTTAACTGCTATCATAATCGACTTTCAAAAGCCCCATCTGGCAGCAGTTCTCCGTCTATAATCAATATTTATTAAATAAAATAAAAAGCATGGTGAGAATAAAAATTAGGTTTTCCAGAGATACGAAAAAGAAAAATAATTTAAACGGTTCTGTGAGATTTCGCCCTACCTCTTTTTCTGTTTAGTTTCCAAAGCGCTGGGAAGTACCAATACTTTACCCCTCTTTCAACAGCAGAATAGGCTACCCCCAGATCTTCAAATGACTTTAAAAGCTTTTGAGTTTGATTAATTGAATATCCAAGTCTTAAAGCTACCTCGTCTATTGTAATTTTTCCATTCTTATCATGAGCTAATTTAAGGACCTCAAGCTGTTGATCCGAGAACTTATCAGCTAAAACATACAAATGATCCACTATACATTCGAGAATTGGATGATCTTCCTTCAACCATATCTTAATAGCCTCTACTATTTCTTTCCATGTAACGTTCTCAATTTCTGCGTAAGCTCTTGGCAGGTTTAAAATTCCTCCCCATTCTAAAGTCTTTTTCATCAAAGCTTTCCTTACTCTTTCCTTTTCAACTATTTCGGGTGCCTTTCCAAACATTTCATCTAATGCCAAGGATACCGCTTTTAATCCCTCCTCGGCATCCTTAGCTCCAATACCGAGGTTCTTCATAACTTCATGATGTTTTGGTTTTCTCTTCAATTTTTCTGCAAGTTTTAAGATTTCGTGATCTAATAATGGCTTAAAATTGCGACGGACTACATTAAAAGTATAAAAGTAAATTAAGACTAATTCTGAAAAACATATAAAAGCCATTGGAACAAAAACGACCGGATCATTATAAATAGCATAAAATATAAACGGAAGATTTAAAATCAATAAAACAGCAAACACAAAAAGCACAAACTTCTCATATTCCCCGTATTTAGCCCATTTTGCTAAACGAAACTTTAAACTCGCCATTAAATCCACCCTTTCAAATAAAAAATCTTAATTAATTTTTCTTTGTCTTAAAATGATTTAAATATATTCAAATTAACTTAAAACCATGTGTAAACAAAGGGTCGCCCTTTCGTAATTAAAAGTTATAAAAGTTACATGCCAATCTCACCAAAACCGAAAAGTTAGTAGAAAGGGAGGAGAAAGAAAAGGATTCGTGATACCTAATTTAAAATTAGCAAGATAACATTAACATATGAAGACAACTCCGCGCTACCAAAGCCGGATAATTAAGTGATAAATATGAAAACAACGTATGATAAAGGGGTTTTTATCGAAAGTAATAATATGAGAATTTTATTGGACCCTGTAGGTATTCCCTCAAAGAAGCCGGACATAGTGTTGCTATCTCATGCACACAGCGATCACGCCAGAGGAATTTGGCAGAGACAGCTATCAAACATACCAAAAGTAATGAGTCCAGCAACAAGAAAAATACTTGAAAAGAGAAAAGGGAAGAGTCTAAGAAATACTATTGAGATACGTGAGGGATGCGAACTCGACTACAAAGATTTAAGAATTTACGCAGCAAGTTCGGGTCATTGTACAGGATCCCTACAATTTAAACTAACCGTGAAAGACACGGATATAGCGTATTCTGGTGACATATGTTTAGAAGAAAGAATTATACTTAATAAGGCCGAACAACTAAACTGTGATGTGCTCATCCTGGAAGCAACTTACGGAAAACCTGAGTACGTCTTCCCTAAGAGATCCAATCTCTACAGAAATATATTAAAATGGTGCAAAAACAGCATAGAAATATTTAACAAAGTTTTTATATGCTGCCGAACACTCGGCACAGCCCAAGAACTAACAACACTCCTATCTCTCTCCATACTTGCTGATCCAATTTTCACGCACCCAGCAATTACAAAAATAAATGAGGTCCACGAAGAGTTCCATCATAGACTAGGACGCTTTATATCCTACCATAACACTAACGATATTGAAGGGGTCATGCTTGTACCCCTAAACAATGTCTTCAAAAGAAATAATTTTAACACCGGAGTTACAACCGGATGGGTCATTAAATCAAAACGACCAGGACGTTTTCCTCTCTCTTCTCATGCTGATTTTCAACAACTTTTAACTTACGCTAAAAACAGTAATGCAGAAAAAATATACACGGTATACGGTTTCTCAAATAGTTTGGCAAGGGAAATAAAAGAAAGACTAGGAATAGATGCCCAAAGTATCAAATAGATTTTTCTAGCAATTCAAAAGCTTTTTACATTGGTTTTTAACGATAAGGAACTAGGCCGAAAAATTCTTTCTAAGTATAAGGAGCTTGTTACGGAAATTTTAGGGTTGTTGGAGGCTGGGAAATGAGTCTTGAAGAACTTAGAAAAGCCATAAAAAATTTAATGGAAGACGAGGAAAAAGCTGAAGGGGTTAAAGAAGAAAAAACGAAGCCTAAAAGAGGGAAAGGAAGATAAAGGTTGGAAGGGAAGTTAAATCTAGGCCTACAGAGGTTTACCGTGCAATATACTTCATGCTTACAGGAACAACAATTAGAGGATCCAAAGAAAAAGCCATAAAAGAAACAATAAAAATACTACAACAACACCTAGCAGCCTAAGTTAACATTTAGATCCATATGGTTACACTTATATACATTTGTTAACATTTTGTTAACATGAGGGGCCTCAGCCTAGCCTGGTCAAGCCATCACCACCACGCGTGGTGGTGGCGTGAAGCTCCTCCATGCCGGTCATCACAGGCCCCGATGAACCTACCCTACTTTTGCTATTAAACCATTTCTGTTACACAGTGTAATAAAAGCCTGAAAATTAACGTTTAGGTTTCACAAGTCTTTAATTAAAAAATAACGCTTGTAAAAGTTTTGTACCTCTATTAAATACAATCTGTCTGGCCACCATTTTTGTGGCCAACCGGTCGGTTTGTGTTTTTCCGTGTTTTAGCTGAATTCCCTTTTTATGACAATCTTTCCGCTTCTAAGTTCCTTTACTATTTCCCATCCCGTCTCCAAGTAGTTTACAAGTTCTCTTTCGGAAACCAATTTTACCTGGATTTTTCCTCCGTTTGGAAACATCTCTCCTTCTCTAAGTTTTCTCATCTCATTCATGGTCTCATCAACGGACTTGTACTTTTTTGCCAATATTTTCTCGATGCTCTTATTTTTCCTTTCGCTAAAACCAAGTAGCCTAGCCATTACACCTTGAGCATAAAGATAGCAAGTTAACGACGCCAATATTTTAGTTATATTCATCCCTATAACACCGATAAAATACTGCATCTTAGGTTACCTTAAATTTAAATTTCTAAACTTTTACTACTCCTCTCAGGTGTTAGACTTGAGCATATTTGATATAAAAATGGGTTGGAAAGACCTAATAGATTTTTACGAAAAGTTAAAGGATGAAATAGAAGAAGCTAAAGGTTACGATTACAGTAAAAACCTATGGATCAAAGGTTTTCAAAAATTAGTTAAAATGACTACGATTTCATTAATAATATTTAAACTTAAAAACGGCGACTATATTCATATTCAAATCTTACCTGAAGTAAAACCCAAAATAACCCTAACAAGAGAAGATATTGACAAAATCTCTCTTTGGAAACATTTCTTCAAAACAAACTTAAACTGGAAAGAACTAAATCTACTTAAGAAAACAAAACAACAACTACCCTCTAAATTCACACTTCAAGAACTAAAAGAATTCCTTGAAAACCTAAACTTAGAAAATGAAGAGGACAACACTGCTAGAAAAACATTATGCAACAAAATAATCAACATAATTCAACAAATTGAAAAGAAAATTTAACCTTAAATTTGGTGTATTAATTTGCTTAACGCTCATGATCCCACCACGATCCTAGATAAAAAGGAAGAATTACTAAAAGAATTGGTGAAAATAGCCGAATATACAAGTATTAAGAAAGCTAAAGAAGATTCTCATGCACATAGAATTCCTAGACCGTGCGGAATCACTGTTCATCCGGGGCTAGGATGTCCAAATGATTGTCTATATTGTTATTTAATCGATTTCGGGTTAAAATTTCGGGAGCCAAAACCTTACAAACTCAATGGATTCGAGGTTTGTCTCTCCTTACTTTACAATAAATGGTTCGTACCTGGAAAAATGGGAACTTTCATAGCAATAGGTAGCGTTTGCGAACCCTTTCACCCGATTTTCTATGAAAAAACCATCGACTATCTTAAGTCTTTCGCCAAATACCTGAAAAACCCAATGCAATTTTCAACAAAAATGTTTCTGAATACTGATCAAGTTCATGAAATTGTAGAAGCTGTTAATCAACAGCCACTAAACCCCCTTATCACCATAATAACAATAAAATATGCTAAAAAACTAGAACCAAACGTTCCTTCTCCAGATGAAAGGTTTGAAACGATCTCAAATATGAGAGACGCAGGACTTAAACCAGTACTTTTCTTAAGACCTATTATTCCTGGAGTCACCGATGAAGAATTTGAACAAATTTTTGAGAGAGCATCCAACGCAGGGGCTGTAGGGGTAGTTGCTGGCAGCTTGCGAATATCCAGAAAAATACTAGAGAGGCTAAAAAAGGCCCACATAGATTTGCACCCAATAAAGAAGAGAATTACAAAAATAAAGGAAAAACAGATATATTTAAAAGCTACAGACCTAAAGGAAGAGGCCCTTAAAATAGCTAGAGAATTCAAGCTCATACCCTTTAGATCAGCTTGCTGTGCTAACGCGTTTAACGCATCTGTTTCATGCGCAAATGTTTGCTGGACAACAAAGTTCTGTACAAATTGCCCTAATAACTGTAAACAGAAAGAAATTCACATTACGACGGAAAAAATAAACCAGATAGTCGGGAGAGCTTTAAACATTCAATCATTTAGCTTGGCAATCCATAACGACTACATCGAAATTGCAATTCCAAAGGACGCGATAAAAGACTTGAAAATCAAACCGAGAGGAGCCTTAATTTTACTTAAAACTCTACTACGTAGGAAGATAAAAATAACATACTTCAAATCGTAAAAGAGAAAAAATAAGTGAATTGTGTTACAAGATTTTCCTAAAATATTCGGCTAATATTTTCCCTCCCAGCGTTAACCGTGCTGGTAATCCCTTACTCTCTTTTCGTCCACCGTCTATTAGACCTGACTTTCTCAGAATATTTATGTTCCACTTAACTGTCGAAAACGGTATCTTCAATTCCTTAGATATTTTTTCCACCAAGGAGTTCAACGACATATTTTCATATTGTAAAAATTCATCTGCTAGAAGCAGCAGACGCTTCTGTTTTCTCGATAGCTTAGACTCTGCAAGCTTTATAAATGCTGATAGAATTTCTGAAAAACTTCTGATAAATGTATGTATATCTAGATCAAAACTAGTTGAAAATATAGTATCTTCTCCGTGGAACACAAATTTCAAAGGTCCTTCGTCCGCGTTTATAAACCCCACTAGATTTAGCCATTATTACTCACCAATGCATCATTACAATATACTTCTTAAAAAAATTTAGGTAAAAATATTTACCGACGACTCTAGTGCAAGATAATATTACTATTTTACTATTCTTGCCTTGGTACTTCTCTCTTAATTTCATCGAGCAGTTCCTGGAGGGTACTTCCTTCAATTTTTTTCTTAATTTCTTCTTTGGTCATTTTCTCCTTCTCTTCCATTGCTGCAATACCTCCAACTACAATTCAAAAATATTGCAAATCTATTATTTAAAGTTATATGTTTATTGAGAAAACCGCAAACTCGATAAAGAAGATATTTACTGAAAATTTCACGGTTTCAGCAGATATTTTTCTACATATCTCAAGACATTCTCAGCAAATTGTCGATCTTCTCTATTGATAAATACAACATCCCAGAAAACCTTTTTTGCCTCATCTACGAATTCTTTGTTATTATAAGCAACTGCCTTTAGAAGTAGAAGAGTATAGTGAAACATTGGATGACTTTTAACCTCTTGTTTTCGACCAGCTTTCTTTATAAAGTTTGATAGAAAGTTTGCAGCCTTTATTGGCTTTGCAATCATAAGGATAGCCAAAGCCGCACAACAAGCATATAAAGTTGCCGTTGGAAGTGACCGCATTTCGAGATGTTTTTTAGCGGCTGCTTTATATTCTTCTATCTTAGATAAGTATGCTTCAAACTTCCTTTCATCCATGAAGGGAGCTATTTCAACTACTGGGCTAAGTATTTTCTCTCCCCTTCTCATTTCCTCCAGTTTCTTGGAAAGTTCAATTAAAACTTCTTCATTTATTTCCTCCGGTTTCACAATTTTACACCATTTCATTCTTAAGTAAAAATTAAAATTTAAGTTTAATCGTCATAAGGAAAAAGAGGAAATGAGGCGTAATAATATGTACGACCTACATATCCACAGTATTTATAGCGATGGAACATCAAGAATAGACGAAATAGCAAAATATGCAAAAAGAAAGGGACTAAAAATAATTGCTATCACAGATCACTGTTCCTACGACTCATGGGGTAACAAACTGCTTGACCTAAAGACAGTGATGGAGAGAAGAGATATTATAGAAGACATGAGAAATATCGATCTTATGATTTTAAATGGGCTGGAGGCAGACATCCTCGCGAATGGTCGTGTGGTTTTACCAAAAGGATTAGGGAAAGATTTTTTCGATATAATTATTGGAAGTTTTCATATATTAGTAAGTTTACGCGAATGGGAAAAAAGCCTGTTAAGTGTAATTAAAAGTAAAATGATAGACGTTATAGGGCATCCGTTAGCTTACATCGGAAAAATTCCTTGGAATATGGCTGAAAAAATTGCAATAACTGCTGCCGACCATGGTATAGCTATGGAACTCAACTCTCACTATCCATTCCCAGATATTGAATTTTTAGAAATATGCCGCGAATATGGAGTAAAATTTTCCATCGGGAGCGATGCACACAACCTGTATGCTGTCGGAAATGTCGCAGAATGCTTTGAACTAGCAAAAAAACTCCATTTAAAATTAATCGATCCGTATCACTT
>JAEOSG010000079.1 GCA_016840485.1 Candidatus Baldrarchaeota archaeon | reverse complement strand
GTAGGTCAAGTTTCCTTTATGATTTCAAGCCTCCTCGGTGCAGTATTTTACACAATTCTAAAACCACTGCCTTGGTATTTAAGCGCAATATTAGACATACTTATTTTAGGAATTCTTCTAAAAGTTCATAGTAGATTAAATAGGTGAGCTTTTTGGGAGTATATCTTACACCGATCATAACATGTAGAAAGAAAATTTCTTTCCATTACCTTTCTACTAAAAGAGTTGCTTTTGACGCTAATAATGAAATATACCAGTTTCTAGCTTTGATAAGGCAGCCGGACGGTAAACATTTTACAGATAGCACCGGTAGGGTAACCTCTCACCTCATGGGCGTATTTTATAGAATCACGAGACTTGCAGAATATGGAATTCTACCAGTATTTGTTTTTGATGGCGAACCACATCCTCTAAAATTAAAAGAAATAGAGAAAAGAAGAGAGATTAAGAAGAAGGCTGAAAGGGAATGGTTGGAAGCATTGTTTCGCGGCGACCTTGCAACAGCATGGAGAAAAGCTATACAAACAAGCAGATTAACAAGGGAGATGATTGAAGAAGTTAAAGAACTATTAGAGCTGATGGGATTACCGTGGGTTCAAGCTCCAAGTGACGCTGAGGCACAGGCAGCATATATGGCTGCGAAAGGGGATGTATATTGTACTTGTTCAAGAGACTGGGATAGTCTACTTTACGGTTCACCTAGGCTAGTTAGATATTTAACAATTAGTGGAACAGAGTTTTTGCCAAGTAAGGGAATAGTACGGCCCTTAGAACCTGAAATCATTGAACTAAATGTTTTATTGAATGATTTAAAAATTACACGAGAACAACTTGTAGACATAGCTATATTGGTTGGAACTGACTTCAATGAAGGTGTTAAAGGTATAGGTCCTAAAAAAGCCTTAAAACTCATTAAAACATATGGAAGTATTGAAAACCTGTTGAAAAGCGGAAAAATACGGTTAGAGGAAGACTATAAAGAAATTAGAGAAATCTTTCTAAAACCAAAAGTAACAGACAACTACAGATTGGAATGGAAGCCACCAGATAAAGGAGGTATTATACGTTTTCTCTGTGAGGAAAGAGACTTCAAAAGGGAGAGAGTTGAAAACGCCATAGGAAGACTTGAAAAATTAATGTCATATATTACGCAGAGAAAACTCTCCGAATGGTTTTGCCGTAGATGAATCGTTATAGTCCGCATTACTTGGGAGAACGTATAATTTCTACATTTTTGATGTCGTTTTCATTTAACTTTATATTATTCTCTTCTTTAGAGCTCCATTTTATAATTCTCATAGGTCTATCTGGGACTAATCCCATTTTCACTCTGCTTACATGTCTCCAGCTAATTGACGCAAAAAACCCTAAAGCTGGATCAAAAGGTATCCAACCAACTGGTGGAACCCAAGCTTCACACCATGCATGATATTCCCAAAAAAATTCACCATTTTTAGGAACTATAAATAGACCTACAACTCTCCTACTAGGAATGTTATTAGCTCTAAGCAAAGCTATAAAAAGATCCGAAAATTCATCACAGTCACCCTCTCTCCTCCTAAAGGCTTCAGCCGCTCCAAGTCTTTCCTTCATCTTATTTCTAAGCTTTAGTCTTTCGAGAACAAAATTAAAAGTGTTTTTTAAGACATCTACATAATTTTTACTTGATTCAAAAATTTCCTTTGCTGTTTGAGAAATGTTTGGATCCCAGGTTTCCCAATACTCCCTTCCCTTGATGTATTCCCTTAAGTGATGTGAAATTTTAACGGTTTTACTAATGCTTTTAGGCATTGGAAACATCAAATTTAAAGTTTCTAATCCCAATCTAACAACACTTACAAGTTTAGAAGGAGACTTTAAAGTTTTTATTTTTAAAAGACCATAAAAGTTGTCTTCTCCCATTTTCTTTATCTTCATCTTAGGCTGATGAAGTAGAACAATAGCATCTTGATGCTCATCTACAGCATACAAGGAGATACGTAAAAGAAGTTTCTTTATATCCCTAGCTCCACAATTTGTGATAATGTTTTCTAAATCTAAAATAATTCTCAACACTCCTCACCTAGGCTAGCGCCACCACTCCTCCACCTACATAACATTTTTAAAACCTCCTATAACAATTTTTCGCCATTAACAAAATACTTTAGCAAAATATGAAGATGATAATGTTAAAACTTCAAATTAATAGTAAATGTAACTTACGATTAAAACCATTAATCTATATGTCAAGAAGCTTCATGCTAAGTTTTGACATATTCTATATCCAATTTTTTTTCCTTTACTATCCAATCTACAAGTCTTCTCGCTATTTCCAACTTTTTACGTTTGATTTCCGAAGCTGGTTGAGAGTCTTTAAGCCAAGGCTTAGAATATTTCCCAACAATATCACCGAAATCCATTCCAATAAGCAAAATCTTTTTGATATTAAGATGAGACGCCAGAAAAACTCCTCTATCTCCATCCGTAAAACCGCCAAAATTGTAAACAAAAGGCATAGGCTCAACTTGAGTGGACCCTATAACTTCACCGCTGAAAAACCTAACATAACTTTTAAGACGTTCAATATTGTCTCCATGACCGTGAATAACCGTCACAGCACCTCTTTTATTTGCATATACAAGATCTTGAACTTTACCATCTAAATCTGTAACAACTATGTGAGGAATTACATCGTTCTCAATTAAAAACGAAGTTGCGCCATCAGAGGAAATAACAACTGTAAACTCATCTAAACCTTTTATCACTATGTCAGATTTTTCAAGAGACGGGCCAGCACCAATAACAGCAGCTTTTCTAAACTTTGAGAATCTACTTAGTAAATCGTTAAAATTTAAAATGTTTTTTCCCTTTAATAGTTCGCTTAAAAAGTTAGTTGCTTCCTGATCTTGCTCGAACGTAAGGCTTAATGTTTTTTTAATGTAATTATACCATTTTAACCATTTTTCTCTATCAATAACCCAACTCATCCCAAAGCACCTAATTTAGAATAAAATTCCCCTTCTCTTGTTACACTATAATTCTCTAATAACCATCATGTATCATATTGCTTAAAATTAGTGGTAAAACGAGATTGGAATAGGAGATTTTATATATAAAGCCATAAAAACAAGAAAATATTAAAAGTTAAGTGACGTTAGGCGGCAACCATTCTTTTCATTCTATCCTCAAGGTTTGGATTTAAAAATAGACCATCAATTTCATCTAATACTTTATCAATAACCACTCCAGCTATAAACTCGATGAGTTTCGCACTACGTTTTATTTTCTGGCCCATTTCGAGCACCTTGTGGCTAATTGATAGTTGTAATAGTTATTACTACTATAAAATAGTATGCCACATAATATTTAAACCTTGCTATTACAAACATCTTCCATCCATCACAAATAAATGCAATTCTCTCTTAAGGATATATCAAAACTTTACAACAATATACTTCATACATTGAAATATAGCTGCCATCAATCCATTTATTCCGTTAGATCCCCAAATAAAGGTGGAAGTTATGAAAAAGGTATTTGGCACTTGTCCCAGAGACTGCTATGATACATGTTCTCTAATTGTTTTTGTCGAAAATAATAAAGTTATAAAAATCGAAGGCAGAAAGGATCACCCTATAACTCAAGGATTTCTTTGTTCAAAAGCTGCAAAATATATCGAATATGTTTACAGCAAAGACCGAGTTCTATACCCGATGAAAAGAGTTGGAAAGAAAGGTGAAGGTAAATTTAAACGTATAAGCTGGGACGAAGCCCTAAAAGAAATATCAAACCGTATAAAAGGGATAATTAGGGAACATGGCCCGCAAGCTATATTGCATTATGAATATGCTGGCCATTGTGGTCTTCTAAACTATTACTTTTCTCTCAGATTTTTTAATGTGATAGGTGCATCAGGCATTAAGCATACGATTTGCGATTCCGCAGGTGAGGAAGCAATAGCCTTACATTACGGTTTGCATTATGGCTCTTTCCCGGAAGATATTTTAAAGGCGAAAATGATTGTTTTATGGGGCATAAACTCCGCTTGGACAAACCTACACGGCTACACGCTCGCTCTGAAAGCAAAACATAATGGAGCGAAAATCTATGTTATTGACCCTGTTAAAACAAAAACCTCGAAGATAGGGATACATTTACGTCCTAAAGTCGGCAGTGATGCTGCATTAGCCCTCGGAGTAGCAAATTACATCATAGAGAACAATTTGTATGATTCGGAGTTTATTGAGAAACATACTTTTGGTTTCGAAAAATTTAAAGAACATGTAAAAAATTTAGCTTAGATAAAGTCTCCAGAATCACAGGACTATCTAAGGAGGAAATTAAAAGTTTTGCAGAGGACTATGCCAGTCTCAAACCTAACATTATTCACATAGGTTATGGTATGCAAAGACATTTAAACGGAGGCGAAATGGTTAGAGCAATATGTCTTCTTCCAGCCCTAATAGGTTTGCATAGAGGCTACATATATTGTAACGGAGTCGGAGATTTCGACTTAGACTATCTTTCCGGGAAAAATTTGAGAAAAATTCCGGAAAGAAAAATTAACATGGTTCAACTCGGAAGACTTCTCAAAAATGGAGAAATTAAAATGATTTTTGTTTACGGCGCCAACCCTCTTATCACCCTCCCAAATCAAAACCTCGTCAGAGAAGTTTTCCAACAAGAAGACATATTTATTGTTGTACATGACATATTTAAAACGGAGACAGCGGACTACGCTGATATTCTGCTTCCAGCAACAACATTTTTCGAAACATTTGACATACACGTATCCTACTGGCATGAATATATTTCCATTAACGAAAAAGCTATTGAACCGATGGGGGAAGCTAAAAGCAATGTCGAATTATTCAAGGACTTGGCAAGATATATGGGTTTAAGGGAAAAGGAGCTTTATGAGGACGAATGGGAAATAGTGAGAAATTTGCTGGCTAAAAGTAAAATGGTCAATTTCACCTTGGAAGAGCTGAAATCTAAAGGTTTTGCCAAGCTTAAAACTTTTCCAAAAGACGAATATCAGACGCCTTCTGGCAAAATAGAATTTTACTCTCAAAAAGCTGAACAAAGAGGCTTAAACCCTCTACCGGAGCATGTGGAAATTAAAGGTAACTATCCAATATGTCTTCTCACACCCAGACATAGAGACATCTTAGGATCTCAGTTTAGAAACGTTATGCCGAGTTTTAAACCTGTAATCGAAATAAACGCTGAAGATGCTGCTGAACGAAACATAAATGATGGGGACACAGTTATCATTTACAATGATCTAGGGGAAGTGATTCTAAGAGCTAAAATCTCAGATAGAATACCTAAAGGAGTAGCCTTGACCTACTTTTTCATAAAGGATATAGAAGATAAATGCATTAACACTCTCACGATCGATGAAACACAGGTTTACGGAGGATGTTCAACCTTTAACTCCACTTTTGTAGAAATAAAAAAGCAAAATTAACTTCTATTTTGTAGTACTTTTGCATCGATCGATAATGTAACAATCCATCTTATGAAATAACGAAATAATTCATATATTAAATTCATAAAAGCATTGTAGAAGGTTTCCGAAATATTCGCATTTTCTGTTAATGCGTTACGACTAGCGCTTCATAACATTGTTAATAGCTCATAAGAGCAAACTACAACGCTTACGATTTTCATCTTTAAATGATTTTAAAGAAATATATTCGTTGATAGTTCATCTTCATCGGATTTCTTACAAATAAAGCTTAAAAATATCAAGACTTAACTTTATCAAGTCAATATAGGCAAGCTTAAAGGGGATGAAATTGAGTTCAACAAAACCGCTAATTAAAATTGATGAAGAAACCAGTGACTTTGCATCTGAAATAGTGGAAAGAGGGGCAAGGATATTTCCAAAAGAGGAATTAAAAAGACTCCTTACATGTATTCAATGTGGAACATGTTACGGGAGTTGTCCCTCTGGTAGAATAACTGCATACAATGTTAGGGTAATAATGAGAAAGGCGCAGCTAGGTCTTAAGGAAGAGGTATTAAGAGACGAAAACTTGTGGAGCTGCACCACTTGCTACACCTGCCAAGAAAGGTGCCCCAGAGAAGTTGAAACAACAGATACCATTCGATTAATTAGGAACATGGCTTTCGAAGCAGGGTACGTAAAAAAACCGCATCTAATAGTATCAAGAAACTTCATTGAAACGGGACACAGCATACCTCTAAGAGACGAGGACAAGGAAAAGAGAAAACGTGTGGGAGTGCCTGAAATACCTCCAACAACATTAACATTTCCTGAAGCACTAAAAGAAGTTCAAACATTAGTTGAAGCCACTGGTTTTAAAGAAAAGGTTTTAAAACTCTTGGAGGAGGGATAAATGGCTAAATACGCCTTTTTCCTAGGTTGCATTGCACCCCTCAGATATCCAGGCCTTGAAGCCGCCACTAAAAAGGTCATGCAACACTTCGGTATAGAACTTCTAGATTTAAATGGGGCTTCGTGCTGTCCAGCTCCGGGAGTTTTCGGTAGCTTTGACCTTTGGAACTGGCTTGTAATTGCTGCTAGAAACCTCTCACTTGGTGAATCGCTTGGCGCAGATTTAACAACTATTTGTAATGGTTGCTACGCAACCCTACAGGAAGCATGGCATATCCTAAAGGAGGATCCTAGTAAGCGAAGAAGCGTAAACGAGGTTCTAAGTAAAATTAATAGAACTTACAACGCTAAAACAGGAATTAAACACATAATTGAAGTTTTTACCAATGATATAGGGATCGACAAAATAAAATCATCTGTTAAAAACCCTCTTGAAGGCCTCAAAGTTGCAGTCCACTACGGTTGTCATTTCCTAAAACCTAGAAAAATCAGAGGACACGGTTCAAGTGAAAAACCGCACATACTTGAAGATATCGTTAAAGCTCTTGGCGCTAAACCCATATACTACAAAGAAAAATTACTTTGCTGTGGTGCAGGTGGAGGAGTAAGAGCAGGTAATCTAGACACAGCCTTAGAAATCACAGCAAGAAAATTGGAAAGTGTAAAGGAAGCTGAAGCTGACTGCATTCTTCATCCATGCTCCTTCTGCCATTTCCAATTTGATAGAGGGCAAGTTGAGCTCCGAGAAAGAAAAGGAATAGAATTTGATGTTCCAGTGATTCACCTTGTTCAACTAATCGGCTTAGCGGTGGGAATAGATCCTAAGAGCTTAGGGCTTTACGAAAATGAAATTCCCCCAACATATCTAGATAAGCTTGGTTTGGGGTGAAAACCTTGGAAACTCCCCGTGTAGGTGTTTTTGTTTGCGAATGCGGTGGAAACATTTCTGATGTCGTAGATGTTAAAAGAGTTGTCAAGGCAGCTTCAGAATGGGAAAACGTTGTTGTAGCAAGACATTACACTTACATGTGCTCAAAACCGGGAGTCGAACTCATAAGGCAATCGATTAAGAAAAAAGGATTAAATAGAGTAGTTATTGCATGCTGCACACCGAAAATGCACAGAAAAATGTTTGAGAGAAACGTGGAGGAAGAGGGTGTAAATTCGGCCTTTCTAGAAGTTGTTAATATCCGTGAGCAATGTTCCTGGGTTCACCACGAGGATCATGAGGGAGCAACCTTAAAAGCTATAGACCTCGTTAAAGGCGCTGTTAAAAAAGTTGAAAAAGCAATTCCCCTACATCCCGGTAAAATGCCGGTTAAACCCGCTGTACTGGTTATCGGTGGAGGTATAGCTGGCATAACCGCCGCTCTACGTGTTGCCGAAGCTGGAATAAAAGTATATTTAGTTGAAAAGGAACCCACAATCGGAGGCCATATGGCTAAGTACGCTAAAGTTTTCCCCACCCTAGATTGCGCTCAATGTATTTTAACACCTAAAATGGGAGAAGTTGCAGAAAACCCAAACATCGAGCTTTTTACACTCGCCGAAGTTGCATCTGTCGAAGGCGTTCCAGGAGACTTTAAAGTCAAAATTAAACTCAAACCAAGAGGAGTAGACGTTGAGAAGTGCGTCGGTTGCGGAGCCTGTAACCGAGTGTGCCCTGTTGAAACAGTCTCCGATTTTGACGAAGGACTAGGGAAACGCAAAGCCATCTATATACCGTTTCCACAAGCAGTTCCCTCAGCTTACGTTATAGACTTTAATAGTTGCACAAAATGTGGAAAATGTGTCGAGAAATGTCCTAGAAAAGCTATAAACCTCGATGATACGGAAAAAGAAATAGAAGTAGATGTTGGAGCTATTATAGTTGCAACTGGTTTCAAACTTTTCGATTTAAGCGAATACGGTGAATATAAATACGGTACGCATCCAAATGTCATAACTTCATTACAAATGGAGCGATTGATGAACGTAACAGGTCCAACAAGCGGTGCGATCGTTCGACCTAGCGACGGCGGCGAAGTTAAAAAAATAGGCTACGTTCTTTGCGCAGGGTCAAGAGACACAAACAAGGGTAAACCCTATTGTAGCCGTGTATGTTGCCTATATGCGACCAAACAAGCATTAATGATGAAGGAATTCATGGAAGGACTAGATATATGGATTCACTACATAGATTTAAGAGCAGCTGGAAGAAGATACGAAGAATTTTACAAAAATGCTCAAATCGAAGGAGTAAAATTCGTTAGAGGAAAAGTATCAGAAATAATTCCAGATGGAGACCAACTAATTGTTAGAGCAGAAGACACAACGCTAGGCAGACCAATAGAAAACAGATATGACCTAGTAGTTTTATGTCCACCAATAGTGCCAAGCCCAGAGATAACTAAGCTAGCCGAAATACTAAAAATTCCACTCGATGAAGACGGCTTTATTCTTGAAAAGCATCCAAAACTCGACCCTGTTGCAACAAAACGTGAAGGAATATTTGCTTGCGGGGTCATATTAGGACCAAAAGACATTCAAACATCTGTTTCGGAAGCAGAGGGAGCAGCTGCAAAAGCAATAAACTTCCTAATACAAAAGGAGAAAATTATCGAACCAAACAAAGCTTATCTTGCTGTACCTGAAAGATGCGATGCTTGTGGAGAATGTATCGAAGTATGTCCAACAGAAGCAATTTCCGTTGCAAGCGATAAAGTTGAGATCAATGAAATTCTTTGCAATGGATGTGGAGCCTGTATACCAGCGTGTCCCAAGGAAGCCTTAGACCTTAAAGGACTATCTGATGAACAATTGATGGCTGAAATAGAAGGTGTACTAACCGGATCGGAGTCTGAAATTAAAATACTTGCTTTCGTAGAAAATGAAATCGCCTACACAGCATTAGACTTAACTGGAGTCGCACGGCTATCCTACCCGAGTAGTATTAGAGTTATACCTGTGCCCTCCACCAGTAGACTAAAGTTAAAACACATATTGTACGCTTTCGCGAAAGGTGCTGACGGTATAATGTTCCTAGAAGCTCCAGAACACGAGGGACCCTTTGGAAAGGCACATGCAATCGCTGAAGAAAGAATCGAAAACTACAGGTTCGACATTGAAGACTACGACATTGATAGCGTAAGAATATGGTTCTCAAAAGTCTACGTCCCAGACTGGAGGAAACTAGTAAAAGTTTTTGAAACCTTCGACAGAATGATCAAAGACGAAGGACCAATAGACCAAGAAACAAGGGAAAACATACTTAAAAAATTAGAGGAAGAAAGTGAATAATCCGCAAATAAAAAGTTAAAATGTTAAATTTTATTTTTTGGCTTTTTCCATTTCCTTCTTTAACCATTCCTCTAGTTTCGCGTGATCTGACCCTGGTATCAGATTTTTAAGTTCTTCTTCTAAGTTTGTGGGCTCTATTACCGCAATCCAACCTTTCCCGTAAGGATCTTCATTTATTAACGACGGATTCTTTTGTACTTCCTCGTTCAGTTCAACTATTTTTCCCGAAACTGGGGACTTCAATGGCCCAACCCATTTGCCGCTCTCAATTGTTCCAAGGGTTTTTCCTTGTTTTACTGGTTGACCTACCTTCTTAGTTCTAATAAACAGTATTTTCCCTGCGGCACTTTGCGCCCAGTCATTGTACCCTACTCTTACCTTTCCATCTTCTACTTTCGCCCACATATGGTCAGGGTGGTAGTAGAAATCATCTGGGAATTCATATCCTTCTATCTTAACCATTTTAATACTCCTCCATCCACTGTTACATCTACTCATTATGCAACTTAACTTAAAATATTATTCCATCTTCCATCGATTAAGCTAATGACGTACATAAAAGTTGATTTGTTAAGTTGAACATTAAAGATTGAAAGAGCACGTGAACTGTGGCGTTAAAATTGATGCGACCTAATCTTTAAACGTTATGTAAAAGTCGCAGAAATCATTGTCTCTTATAATTGTCGACTTTAGTTCGACAACTACTTTTTCCCCGGGTTTAAAATGGCTGAAAATATAGGAAAAACTTAACTCGTGAATTCTACACGGTATGTCCCTAAGATCCCCTTTCAATGTTTGACCAATTTCTTGGAAAATACAGTTCCTTATAACTATGGATATTTTCCCTTTACCCATTTTTTTAAGTTCACAATACATCCCCATATCGTTAAGCTCATCTCTAAGAACATCCCAGAATCTATCCGTCATCAAAATTTCTTCACCATACTTTCTCCTCAAACATTTAATTACATCCTCACCTAGAACATCTCCCACTACTTTGACCCAGGTATCTAATTCCTTGTTACCATATTTTTTAATGAACGCTTTTATTAAAGCCCGTGTAAGCAAGGGATAATCTCTTGGAGGATATATGAACATAAAAGGTTTCTTGAGCCTGTAGACGGTTGCAGGTCTCCCTACACTTTCTTTTTGAATATCTGTTTCAACGTATCCATTTGAAGAAAGCTCATCTAAAATGTTTTTGACGGAAGTGTAACTTAGCCCTGTTTTTTGAGATATTTCAAGGATTGTAGCACACGGTTTAACAACTAAATATTCCAAAACCATCTGCATTCTCCCAAACTTGTCACGTGGCTCTGTAATCACAGTCATTCCAACACACCTGTTAACTTAAGACTACACAGTTAAGGCATTCTGCCATCTTAGAGTGGCATATATGATCAATTAAATAATATCTAATTTCAAGTATTTAACGCTTTGTGGGGAAACGATTACATTTTGAATTAAATTTAGAAATTTTCTATAAAACGCTATGTATTAAAAGTTTTGCATTTCGTTTTAAGTTTATTAACGGTGTTATAAAATGGTAGGTCTATTACTTAAAACATTGTGTGTTGTTCTTTAAAATAATAAAAGGTTATCTATGTTGTTAAGTGTTTTCGAAGAGCTTTTTCTAGAGGGCCTCGACCCACTGCTCCTACAATTTTCTCCACGGGTTTCCCGTTTTTAAAGATTATAAAAGTCGGAATACCCATAATATAGTATCTCTGAGCAATGTCAGGATTTTCATCTACATTCAATTTAGCAACGATGGCTTTTCCAGCATACTTCTTTGCGAGAGCTTCCACCACAGGGGACATCATGTGACAAGGCATACACCATTCAGCCCAAAAATCAACCAGCACTGGCAAATCTGAGTTGTTTATAACTTTATCAAAATTTTCTGATGTAAGTTTAACAACCTTACCTTCCGAAAATGGGTGGGAAGTTGTTTTTCTTTGGGTCGAGTGTAGTAGTTCTTTCATTTTTCTTTGAAGTATTCTTTCTAGTTCACGGTCTTCTTCGTCCATGTTTTTCACCTAATATTTTATTGTATTTTTTGCACATTAAAAGCAAAATGTTAATAAGAACATCAATATATAAATTTATTGTTGAACTCGAGCAAAAGCCAGGGGAATGCCTATGAGTAAATTTGAGGTGTTTTTGCCCTCTAAAAGCCCCTTATGCATAGAAAAAATAAATTTACAAAACATTTTGAAATGTTGCTATGGGTTAAGTGATATAGAAGCTAATATTTTCATGTACCTTTTTGAGAAAGGTGAAAAAGACATAAAAGAACTATCTAAGAAATTTAATAGGGATCCTAGCGTGATTTACAGGATGTTGCAAAAACTTATAGAATATAGATTAGTAACTAAAAAACTTGTAAAATCGAGGATAGGAAGATCCTATTATGTTTATATCAGTATAACTCGTGAAAAATTGAAAAAATATCTCGAAGAAATCATTGAAAGATGGTATAAAACTGTTAAAAGCTTCATATCAACCCTATAAT
>JAEOSG010000244.1 GCA_016840485.1 Candidatus Baldrarchaeota archaeon | reverse complement strand
CTGCAATCTTTCCAACATTTCCAAAACCCGGAAGCCCTTGGACAAAAACTGGATTTTCAAAAACAGGCTCGAATATTTGGTGAAAGTGAAGCCTATCCATTTTGTATACGCCAACAATTCATAAGCGAAAACGTAATACTAAAATGTTTCACGAAAATATTTAAGAATGCCTTTACTTAGCATAATGGTAGCGGGGTGGGGTAGCCAGGATTAACCCGCTGGGCTCATAACCCAGAGATCGGTCGTTCAAATCGACCCCCCGCTACCAAAAACCAATTTTACTTAGAGCAGTTTTTTAGTTTCAACTCGAAGTTTTTATTAACTAATTGAAACTAGTTGAAAACTAGAATTAAGTTCCACAAATTTAATATTTGTTTTTAGCCAAGTGATATTTGCTGAAAGGAGAGGAGAAAATGAGGAAAACTGTTCTGGTGTCGATTATCGTTTTGGCTTTGATGCTTGTGACTATGGTTCCACTTCCTGCGATGACCGAGCCTCCGCCTGAAGTGAGATCTTTGGCTTTTAATGCATTGCCAGTTAAAGAGGAATTGGTTAATGCAGTCCACTTTGAAGTTGCTGGAGGAGAGACTGAAGATCCTACGCCGTTCTGGGTTGACATTGTGGATGCGGAGAACTCTGATGGTGGCGAAGAAATATACGTGGCAGTGCTAGACACTGGATTGTTAGAGTGGTGGGAATTCTTCTTCACAAACCCAATTACCGGAGAGTGCCGCATTAAGGACGAATGGGGTAAGGGCTTTACACATGACATTTGGTGGGACGACACAATCAACGACATTGTAATTGGCCCCTTGCGCGATGATAGAGGCTTCATCACCCATCCATGGGGTTCAGGTCACGGAACACACGTAACAAGCACAATCATAGGCTACCGCTTTAGCACATCAACTGCTGACATGTGGATAAGAGGAGTAGCGCCAAAAGTATGGATTATACCAGTGCTTGTTTTAGATTACTGGGAAGTTGAATTGCCTGATGGATCAGTATTGCAACTTGGCGGTGGTACTGATGAGATGGTGGCTGCTGGAATTTATTATGTAGCTGAATTGGCAGATACCTATGGCATAAAAATAATTATTAACATGAGCCTCGGCGGCTCTGAGCCTGCACCACTGATTGAAGATGCAATAAACTATGCCATAAGCAAAGGTGTAATCGTAGTCGCTGCAGCAGGCAACAGTGGACTTGAAGGCATGGACTGGCCAGGCGCGTATCCGCAAGTCATTTCCGCCGCTGCTGGCGGATGGACAGAACAATGGATAACTAAACCGCCACAGACTCGATGGTGGCTTAACGATGTTCCAGAAAAACTTAATACTGTGGACTATTGGGGTAACAACTGGCAAATATATCTTGAAGAGTTCAGTTCAAGACCTAACCCTGAACTAGGGCAATTCTGGAAAGACCTTGACGTTTGCACACCAGGCGCATCCATTGTCGGACCATACCAGCGTGCATTTGATCCGGGGTCTATTGGCTACTACTACCTTTGGGGTACAAGCATGGCTACACCCCATGTCTCAGCAATAGCAGCCCTCGTAGCAGAACAACACCCATACTTCAATCAATTCGACATGGAATGGACCTTGAAAATGGCAGCGGTAAGGATACCATTAGCCTCAGACGGTGCATACATACTTGACCCATGGGGTTTCTGGGATTACAAGTGGAATGATCACGACTACGGAAGCGGATGGCTCCAAGCAGATAATGCATTCTTCGCAGCCTTCGTCTACACAAGAGCAAAACTAAAATTAAAAACCTGCATCCCAATCTAGACAAACCAACAGCAATTAAAACGCCAACCCTCCCTTTTTATTTATACAGCTTCAATAAAAATGAAAACAAGGCTGTTTCCCTTAACTTGACCCCTTTATCCTTAACGCAACAAACATCACACAGAGAACTGTAAGAAGCATAATTATAAGGGCTACCGTATGAAACTCATCCAACACGTATTCAACAGTTTCCCCATTCTCACTAACTACGTGAAAAACAAAATGCAAATCTGTTCTCTCCATCAAAACGATAACATATGGGCATGTCACTACCTGCGCAACAACAAAATCTTCAGGTGGACCACGCTTAACCACTTCTACATGAATTGCTTCCCCATCATCCCATATTCGCTCTATAGTTATAGAATACCCTGACGTAGTGCGTTTTCCCATAAAAGCACACACCAGCATATGAGTTGAAAAGTTAACCTCCGGAAGCGGTTCTGGAGACACTTGAATAACTGTGTGCTTCTCCCATACATTCTCCCACTCAGCTTCCGTTCTCACAACAATGTATGCTTCTTCACCATACCCACTTATATATCCCATCTCCAAAATCTCAAATTCTAATTCCCTACCTTCAGAAGCAACTCCTTCACTGACAAACACCGAAAAAACGCTAACGATCAATATTAGAATTAAAAGGAAAAGAACAAGACGAGCTTCACATTTTAGTCTCATATATAAAAATAACAAACTCAAATTTTTAGCTCTTTCGGAAAAAAGAACATGGAAATTTTTACAACTATTTAAACTTTAAAATTGTTAATATAAGCTATTTAGAACGCCAAACGAGCAAACATTTCAGAGAGAAAATATTATTAGGAAATCTAAATAAACGTTAGGGTTGCCATGCAAAAAGACTCTCTTGAGAACCTACTGCTTTCAGCATCAGCAAATCCAATCCTAAAATCGGTAATTAAGCGTCTAGATAAAGAGTGCCCAACCGATGGCAGTCTTCTCTTGAATTCATTGAAAGATTTCTTAGGAGAACCTATTTCTCTTTGTCCTACATGCCGCCACATAAGCCGAAAAATAGCCAAGCCTTTCTATGAGGTTGGAAGCCGTCTCTTACGTGCAGACAGGAATTTCATGCGCAACCAATTTTTAAACAACGAATACGGTGAGGCTTGGCTTCGAGGCTTCGGCTTAATGATGAAAGGTATAGAAAAATATGGCATACGCATACCCTTTGTGCCGGCTGGACCTTTTGAAATTGTTTGGAATTTTACCTATCAATGTAACCTTAGATGTAAACACTGCTACGAAAATGCAGGAAACACCAAACGAAAGGAACTCTCAACCGAAGAAGCTAAAGAGGTTCTAGACGTTCTTTCACACATTTCTGGTATAGGATTGCCCGCCCTTTCTTTCAGCGGAGGCGAACCCCTCGCCCGAAAAGACTTTTTTGAACTGGCTGCTTACGCGAGAAAACGTATAGGATACGTTAGCATAGCCTCTAACGGAACTTTAATCACAAAGGACAATGCCAAGAAAATAAAAGACGCTGGCATACACTATGTAGAAATAAGTATTG
>JAEOSG010000243.1 GCA_016840485.1 Candidatus Baldrarchaeota archaeon | reverse complement strand
CTTAGAGATGACAACTACTGAGATTGCAGCTGGTACCAATGTGACGCAAACGATTATTGTCGAAATTCCGGTAACAGCACTCGAAGGAAAGTACAGCTTGAGCGTAACTCTATACAATATTTACAACTTAAGTTCAACTGACATGGAAGAAAATGCTGTGGTGATAGATAATACTCCACCAATAATATCTAATCCTTACCAAGATCCGCCAGGACAAATAGTAGAACCAGGTCAAGTAGTCGAAGTAAATGTAGGGCAAAATGTAACTGTACGGGTAAACGTAACTGACCTTACAAGCGGCATCAAGCAGGTCATCTTATGTTATAATGTTACTGCCAATGAATGGAGGAACATTACGATGCAACATACAGAAGGAAACGAATATATGACTACGGTTCCCTTGGATGCTTTACCTGTAGGTGCAACAGTTTTCTACTACATAATAGCCATAGACAATGCTAATAATGTGGCAAGGCTTCCATTAAATGGGGTTTCATTTCAATTCTGTGTAATACCGGAGTTCTCTACGGTTGCAATTATATTAGTGTTTATAGCGACTACGCTACTGGCGTCCCTAAAACGCAAAAAATACGTTTAAGTCCCTCCTTTTTTTGGTTGAATATTGAAAAATCAAGTAGCTATGTTTATAAAAAAGGAATAAGTTTCTTCTTAGTTTATTAGCTTCATTCTTGAACTGCGGTGGTTTCTGCATGGACTTTCTTAGGCTTTTCAATTAATTTCAAAAATTTTTTCCCTGCAGAGTCATTTAAAATGTCATTGATAGCTAATCTGCCCTTTTGAGTTATTGTATATTCTCTTCTCTTCTCTGCCCATTCTCCTCTAATGAAGCCTTTTCTCTCAAGGGTATAAAGCTTTGAATAGATCGTTCCTGGGCTTAACAGGATGCCGTAATCCTCATTTATCTGTTTTAACAGATCGTATCCAGACACTTTCTTTTGCTTTATTAGATACTTCAATATTACAAGTTCTAAGAACTGCTTGACGAGTTTTAATCTAAATGTTTTAAGTATTGCATTCATATCGCTCACCACAGAAATTATATTTCATTATCTCAATCTTATATAAATATTCGTATCTAAATCTGAGTCCTAATGAAATATAAATAGCTTCTTTAAGAAGAAGAGGGTGAGGCGTGCCCCGAGTGGTTGCCTATGAAGTTTATAGGCAACTTAGGGGGCAGGCTGAATCTCGGGGCACGCCCCAAGCTGTAAGTAATTTTTAGGATAAGATTTAATGGTTATGAATAGAAGATCTAAATGGAGAATAAGTGTTGTGGAAAATTGTTGTTAGATGGAAATTCTCTTGGCAGGGAGTGTGAATTTAGTTAAATGAACTCTTTCACATGGTTCTTGGACAAAATATTTATATGTGAGTTCCTTGGCATATTGTTCCAAGCAAATAACAAATAATGTCTATAGTCTTAGCGGTCATGTACTTTATCCGCATGACCGGACGGGTCGAATAGGGGGGCAGGCTTGGGAAAAATTAAAATCTCAACTACAATCGACGAGAAACTTGTCCAATGGATTGATGAACTTGTTAGTCGTGGTCTTTTTCGCAATCGCTCACATCTCATAGAGGAAGTATTGAAATACGTCCAAAAAAATGGTGTTGAGAAAATTATAATCGAAAAAATTGAAACAATTACACAGTAACTCGATAATGATTAGCTAGAAATATCTCAAATTTTCCTTTTTGTTCGACCGTCGAACTTTTTAGCGAAATCTTTATAAGCATTTATCTGACAAATAGGACGTTATGCGAATAAATAGGATAAATAACCTAAAGTGGGATGATTGTTATGGAAAGTAAATCTGTAAAGATTGAATGGATTCCGGTGGAGAAACTATATGTCAGCCCTCTCAACGTTAGGGCGGATGAAAAATTTGGAGACAGTCTTGAAGATGAAATGCTCAAGAGGAACGTTACAGAAACAGGGATAAAACAACTTATCACAGTTCGTCCTGACGGAAAAGGTCGATATGAAGTTCTATTAGGGAGAAGACGGTTTCTTTCGATAAAAGACAAGGTAAAGACAATACCCTGCATAGTGCGAGAAGATTGGGATGACAGAGAAGCCATCAAAGCTTCTTTAATTGAAAACTTAGGGATTTTTAGAAAAGAGCTGGATCCAATAACAAGAGCTAAAGCCCTCAAAAAATTAGTAGAAACTTCACCTAGTGGATTGACGGGCGTTGCGATAGAGCTTGGCATACCTAAATCAACTTTAAGCGAATACTTAAAAATACTGGAGCTTAGCCCGAAATTACAAGAGAAAGTTTCCAAAGGTCTTGTGCCCTTCAGATATGCTGTGGAAATTGCACGATTAGGCTTATCTGAAGAAAAACAGGAGTATCTTGCTGAAGTTTCGGAAAAGAAGAGTGTAGAAGCTTTAAAGAAAGAACTTGTAAGGTTAAGTGAAGGCAAGGGCAAACGGGGAGCCCCGCCGGGACTATTTGTCATCAGACTGGTTTTCGACCCAAATAACCCTGAAGAGAAAGAATATTTCGAAAAGTTAAAGCAATACTGTGAATCACATCAACTAAGCTTGAGCGAATATGTGAAATCTTGCTTAGTTGAACACCTTAAAAGTCTACATACTTAGCTGAGTATAATTTCCTTCCCCTCCCATTTTTAATCAAGAAAAGAAGATTGCACAGAGAGAATTAGAAAAATTATTTTAAATAATTATTTCAGATTCATAAACATAAAATGAGATAGATTAGCTGAATTTTAATTTACTAAATCGGTGAGCTAATTTGCCAAGAGTGCTATCGGAAACCGAGAACTTGTTAAAACTGTACGATCGAAATAGTGGAGTATGGAAAGTCATTAAGAGAAGTAAACAAACACGCAAATCCATTAAGATTATTGAAAATGCTCTATTAGATCTCGGCCTTTCTCGTAATGAAGCGAAGGTTTACTTATTCTTAGCTAAGGCAGGAAAAAGCACTGCAAGCAAAGTTGCAAAGGCAGTTTCACTTAATAGAACGGAAATATATCGTGTGCTAAAAGGTTTAGAGAGAAAAGGACTTGTTTCATTGGTTTTAGAGAAGCCCATGAAGTTTGTAGCGGTTCCCTTTGAAAATGCTGTATCGTGGCTTATAGAAGCGGAGAAGATGAAGCTTAGGACGCTTGAACAAAGGAAGGATAGGCTACTTGAGATTTGGGTTTCCCTCCCTAAGGCTTATATGGATTCTGAGCTAAGAGAAGTTTTTCAAATATTGGAGGGAAGTAATCAGATAGAATCAAAGGCAAGAGAATTGCTTGAATCTACAAAGTATGAGTTTTGTGTGTTTATTTCAGAGGATATAAT
>JAEOSG010000242.1 GCA_016840485.1 Candidatus Baldrarchaeota archaeon | reverse complement strand
CATAAAAGCTGCGGAATTAGGGCTTATACGCCCTGAAGAGTTCCGCAAGAACGCTGCAAAATTCGGATGGGAACTGTGGCAAGAAACTGAAAAGGAGGTGAAAACGCCAAAATGAATCCACTAAACATAGGCTTAGGCGTTTCAGCAGCACTAATATACGCTTTTTTAGGCTACGCAGCACAAGACAAACCCTTCAACTGGAAAAAATTTCTGCGAACCATAGCAATCGGCACATTCTCAGCATTAGGCTTAGACATGGCAGGCATAACCTTCGACGTCTACACCGCATTAGTAGGTCCAACCGCAATAACCGTATGGCTACAGAAACTCATAGACACCGCCAAACCATAGGAAAATTGACCATAGCTGCGGTTAACTATATACCTTTGTGTTCACAAAACAGACATATTTGAAAATGGTTTATGCTCGTTTTAATACATTCTTTTTTTATGCGTGAAACCAATATGAATATCAAGTGACTTTGTTTTTGCAATTTTTATTAGATTTTTTTGAAAATAGTAAGATAAGTTTTCCCTGCAAAAAGTTTTCTCGTTAACAGAAAAGGAGGTGATTTCCCATGCAAAAAAACATCGCTGTTAAGTTGCTATGCATAGGCCTAATTCTTTCTGCTTACTTTGGAAGCATAATGGTAGTGGTTCCGCAAACATTTTCTCAAAACACCAGTGGCGAAATAAAAAACACATGGCCATCAGGAGATACTGGCGGAAGCCAGAAACCTTATGCAAGACTATGCGGAGATGAAGGCGGTTCTGCCAAACCATTCGGAAATCAAACAGGTTCATAAATCGGCATAGCATTTTAAAAACCTAAAAAAGTAAAAATACTTGGAGTCCAGAAAACTTGAGTAGTCTGTCAAGCCGACTATTCGATTATTTCAAGTCCTTAGATGAAACAAACGCAAAACTGCTTGAAGCACTCGGAGAAATTGGCATAAGAAACATTACATTATTGGCCAATTCAACAAAATTACCTGTCACTACCGTTTCTTTTCGCCTCAAAAAGCTCATGAAAGAAAAAGTGTTGGTGACGAGTAATCCAGATTTGTCGAAACTGGGATTGGCCAAGGCTTTTCTAATAGCCACCGCTCCGCTTGGACGTCAAACCACTCTGTTAGAAACTATAAGAAATACGGACTATTGGACATACATAATAAGATGCTACGGAAAATTTGATGGCTATTGTGCATATTTCGCATTTCCTGCCAGCCACATGAAAGAACTCGAAAAATACATAAAAGAGGCCAAAAACTTACAAGTCTTCACTCACTCCCAATTTTTTTGGACAACAAACTCTCGTGTAATCCCCCCAAATTTCTCCTTATATGATTTTAAAAAGAAAGAATGGACAATTTTGTGGGAAAAATGGGTAAACGATGTATTGACTGGTTCGAGCGAGTTACCAGAGGCTATAAAAGAACCTTATGAATACCCAGTATTAGTTGATAAAAAGGATTTGTTGATAATAAAGGAACTTCAAAAGGATGAGTCTATAGAGTTTAAAAAACTGGCTGAAATAGTTGGAATCACTCCGCAAAGTGTTAGTTTTCGCTATCATAAACACATCCTCGGACGAAATCTTATAATTGATCATGTCGTGGATGTTTACCCATTCCCACCTCCATTGTCTGATTTATACGTCTTCATTATCAATTTTAATAATGAAAAAAATCTTGCCAAGTTTGCTAATACTTGTGAAAACAGTCCTTTTGTGGTTAGTTATTCTAAGATTATAGGGAGAGATTCTTTAATTGTAAATGTTTACATTTTGAAGACGGATTTTCCGAATCTTATTAAAGCATTAAATTCTCTATTCACGAAAAACTTGATTAAAAGTTTTACTTATGCAACTTTGGACCCAACATCATATAGGCGGCAAACAATATCCTACGAATATTTTGAAAATGGAAAGTGGATCTACACTTCTGAAGAGAAAATAAAAAAATTGAGAGAAATCTGCCGAACCCATTAATTAATGCACATTGTATTCCGAAAGTTTTATCTTCAAATTCACAATAAAATAAAGTTTTGTTGCAAAAAATAATATGCAAAAAATAATATAAAGCTGGAGTTTCTCATGTCAAAAGAAAGAAAGAAGATATATGCTACAGGAATTTTCACCATTAATGTTGTGGCAATAGACGATAAAAGTTTTGAATGGTTAGATGCTATAGATTTTGATCTTGCGGCAGTTGCAAAGGGAATTGGAGCCGACATCGGCCGCAAAGTTAAAGCCACAATAACCATGGAACTTGTGGAAGAACCATGTATAATATGTGGCAAACTGACAACAGGAGACAAAATATGTCAAAACTGCGGAAAAGTCATATGCGACGGATGCGCAAAAATAGAAGAATCAAATAGATACTGCCCCATATGCCAAGTCTTAAAACAACAAGCTCAACCAAACATAACATAAGTTCATCAATTCCCCATCTCCCCCCAACTTATGTTCAAGATTCTATTTTTATCTTCTAAAATTCCGAAAGAAAATCCCTCATTTTTTAGCAAAATTCCTTATAACAATCCTTTTCGTCTCTAAAATCTAATGCCAACAACCTCATCAGACAACTATCCACATAAAATTTACAATAAAAACAGAATTCTCAGCGAACAAAAGACAGCAGAAAAATCAGAAATAAACAAACCCACTTTAAAAGGAATTGAAAAGCTTGACCCAGGAGATCTCGTATGCATATTTTGGAACGACGCAAGCATAGGCTCCAGCTTCACCACCGCCGGAATTCCAGTTCCTGTTAAAAGCGTAGGCATATACGTAGGCTACGCTGGAGACCCAAAACATGCAATTCTCTGCCAAAACGACTTCTCATACAACCTCGAACTACATGACGTGGACTATACAGCAATTCCACTCCCATGGTTCAAAAAACCCAAATCCTAAAAAAGGCTTCCATAACAAAAGAAGAAGCCGCACTTATCCTCAAAAACATACTAACTGGCGCAGGAACACGAAGAAGACGCAGAAGAATTTTCCAAATGAGGACAAACAACCATGAAAAACTGGATTAGAAGAGCCCTAACAAGAAAAATCGTCCACAAAAGCCCCAAGGGCAAACAGATAACAATAATTATTCCACCAAACGAGAAACTTGTCTACGGCGTAAAATTCGCCATCAGCATGACCATATGCTTATCAGCTCTCGAAATTGCCCACATGGCCTTTTTAAGACGATGGAACAGCGAAGTGTTTGCCGCAATAACCGGACTAATAGGCACAATCTCCGGCATTTTAATATCACAAAAAACGTAGGGGGGAGGGGTCTGAAAATAGTAGGGGGACCTATTAGGAGCCAACTTCTGCATATAGCAGCAAGG
>JAEOSG010000078.1 GCA_016840485.1 Candidatus Baldrarchaeota archaeon | reverse complement strand
CCCCTAACCATCTCCCCACCCAAACCCACATGGTAAGGCAGAGGCCTAGCGCGCGAGACTTAGTTTTGATTCTTAAAAAATTTGTGTCAGAAATTTTAATAAATTTTCTGACAGAAATATTTAAGAATTATTGATTTACTAAATATTACTATTATGAGGTGTGCGATATGTATGTGTTTGAAAGTTCTCGTCCAGTAGTTTCACCACTCTTCTTCAACAGAAGAGAAGAATTAAATTTCCTGCTTTCCTCTGTAAAAGAAGTTGAGAATAGCCGTGGAGTAAGTGTTCTCATTGTTGGTTCAAGAAGAATGGGAAAAACATCACTTATAAGAGAGTTTCTGAGGCTATGTGAAGAGAAAAATGTAAATGTGAACTTTATTGTTTTTTCTTTCAGCATGGTATCTGACTATGAAACCCTTGTAAAAGAACTTAAAAACTTTCTTCACAGTAAAGTTTACAACCCATTAAGGAAAGTGAAAGAAACCTTTAGAGAAGTTTTAGAAACGGTTAAAGTAAACTGGAAATATCTTAAATTTGAACCGAAACCAAAAGATGTAATCGAAATCTTAAGAAACTATATGAGAAGTGTAGCGAAATACTCTGAGATGAATCCAACAATACTTATTGTTGATGAGTTTCAAAGGGTGCAAGAAATAGAAGAATTTTCATGGATACTTAAAGGACTAATAGATGAATATCCAACATTTTCATTCATATTGACAGGTTCAGAATACAGCTTAATTAAAAAAGCTATAGGTTCAAAAGCAGGATTATTTGGAGTCTTCACAAAAACAATTCATTTAACACCAATCGACGAAAAAGAATGTCTCAACTTCTTGAGAAAAAGATATGTTGAAGGAGGCTTTAACTTCGATTTAGAGGCTTTAAAAGAAATTGTTAAGCTGAGTGGAGGTCACCCATGGATATTGCAGAAAATCGGTGAAAGAACTTTAAGATACGGAAAGGAAATAACCATTGAAGTTGTTAGAAAAGCTGCTGAAGAAATAAAGGAGGAAGTTTTCGACCTCCTAACAAGAAACTACTACGACTTAGACGACGGAGAGAAAAATGTGCTTGCAATTCTACCTTCAACACCTAAGAAAATTGCTATGGAACTTAACATAACACCAACAATGGTTCACATAATACTAAGAAATTTAATAATGAAAGGGTTTGTGAAAAAGGAAGAAAGAGGAAGATATAATTATTTAAACCCTTATGTTGAAAGTTTCTGTAAAGGTTTGCCAACTGTCCCGCTTAGAGAAAGAGGTAAGAAAATTTATGAAATCGTATTGCAAAAACTGAAAGAATATAAGGTAGCTGATTCAAAGATTCTCTCAAATGCTACCGGTTTTTCCAAAAGAACTATTCAAGCATCAATACAATACCTTAGAAAAAAGGGATACAAAATTGTAACAGAGAAGAAGGGAGGAAAATATCGATACATATATCAAGGACTGGCAAAAAAGGGAAACAACCGGTTTCTACGTAGATGAGTTCAGCAGAAAAAAATAGAAAATAGCTTGTAAAATTGTTAATTGTTAAAAACAAAACCTAGAATCATCCCATCACTCATAAATAGACGTCTCCACGTCGTTTCAACTCACGCTTAGATTGCACCGTGCCTCAATTCCTCATTTATTGCACGGTTATTTATGTTTGCCTCTGCACTACTGCCTGTTTTACGCTGAATTATATTCCGTTTGTGATGATAGTTTTTGTAACGTTTTAGATCTGTTTTCGGTGTTAGAAATCTTTGCATAGGTATTTGTATCCACATCCTCCGGAACATTTTTTCCTCGCAACTCTTATTGGTGGAAGGCTTTCTTCTTTTATTATTCTTTTTATGTGTCCTAGAACTCTTTTTACATGTGTTTTCATGGTCGGTGTTATTTCGAGTTGAATTATACGTTTCTCTGGTAAGTAGTTTATGATTCCACGTTTGACACATGTTGAATAGTTTTCATCGATTAGCAGGGCGTAGGCTGTAAGTTGATACTTATGGTCCATCCACGGCTTCCCTCTATTTGATTCCATGTTTTTATAGTCTACTGGTATGAACTCTTTTCGCTTAGTTTTTATTATACAGTCCACTACTCCCTGCAGATTCAGTTTAGTTGAGATAAGCTGTACAAAAAGCATTTTTTCTGCTCCTACAAACTCTCGAGAGTAAAATATAGCATCTTTTCTTCTTAACTCTTTTTTAACATATTCTTCATGCAGTTCTTGACTGTATTCTTGCTGTGAACCCAGCATGGGTTTTGCATGTAGAACTTTCTCAAAGTAAATGATCCTAGGACAGTAAAAGTAGTGCTTAACGTCTGTAACTGATATAAAAGGTTCAGAAACATCAGATGTAGGCAACTTTATCTTTTTTCTCTTCCAAAACATATTTTTTGTGCTTGCCAATTTCCCGCCTCCCTTTAAAACACGTGTCACAGATGGGATATATCTGCACGTTTTCATCAGAGTCTCCAATAAGTCTTTTAAGATCATAGATTAAACTGTTAAGCTTATTTCTCCTCAAGAAACCTATGAAAGCACTGTATTGAATTCTTGTCAACCCGTAGTCTTTTAACGTTTCAGCCACTTTATATCTTAAACCATCATCAGTTATATCGTAAACTATTAAGTACCGCATTTCACCACCCTAAGATAAAAGGTGTGTAATCTGATTCTCCAAGAAGAAATCTAACAATTTTCCTAGCCTGAGAGTAAATGAAACTTTTTAGAAGCCCACGGCGACCATCAAACATCACACGTGTATCAAGTCTTTCCTGCAAATTTAATAGAATCTTCTCAGTAACATCTTTACGCAACAAACGATCCTCTCCTTCTTCTGCTAACACACTATCAGGTTTAACAATTTTCTTAGTAATTAAAGCGATTAACGTTCTATCTACAACCTGTTGTCTAAACTCCTCCATTAAATCAAGAACCAAGGAAGGCTTTCCAGGTCTATCAGCATGAAGAAAACCAGCATAAGGATCTAAACCAGCATAGCAAACAGCCTTCCAAACCTCCGGGAACAAAGCAACCTGATAGCCGAAATTTAACATACAATTAAAGGGATCAGTAGCGCCCCTAGTTACTCGACCCTTAAATCCAAGCTTGGCCGGTAAAACATACTGTAAAGCAGCCCAGTAAACTCTAGCTCCCTCAGCTTCCAAGTTCATTAAAGTTAACCGCATATCATCGACTTTCTTCCCATCAAGAATTTTAACTTGCTCAACTATCTGATCGATTCTACGTCCAGCCTCATATATTCTGTCGGCTAAGCTTGGATTTGTTTGTTTCCTGTTTTTCGCTATTAGCTTCAAAAGATTCGCTTGGTTTTTCAGCTTACCTAAAACAAAGTTTTGCGCTAAAATAAAACCTCTTTTATCGTTATAAGCTATAAACTGCTCCCTACGAGCCCTAACAGACCCAGTGACCGTCATAGGCATTAATATAGCATAAGGCCATCCACCATACCTTGCAAAAACTATCTGAATACTATGTTCAACCGCAAGTCTGACAGCACTCACAGAAAAGGAAACACCTTGACATGTACAAACAATTTGTTCTACATCATCCGCTAAAACCTCACGTTTCTCATTCTTCTTCTTAATTACAAACCTGTTATGTTTACGACCCAAGAAAATTCCAAAATCATCCAGAAAAATCTTCATCACAAAACCTCCTAACCATAACAAACATGATAAAAAACACAATCTTTCCTGCAAAGGTTTCTTTCCGGTTTCCCGGGGTCTTTCCGCTCCGCAACGATCTCCAGTTTTCTGTCACGTTCCTCTACCCACCAGCTCCTCAACTCATCGCTAGCAAAAAACAGGTCTTTTTTAACCACAATCTTACCATTTAATATATTTAAGTAAACTACACAGCAAATATCAACTGGAATTTCATGCACACTTTCAAAAACCAACGCATAACCCACCGGAGCTAATCTATGCCACGGCTCCGGCTCAGCTTGAACCTTCAAATCAAACATAATACATCTTAAATAATCATAGCAATCCAAACTAAGCAAACCACTTAAACCAAGAAGCTCACCTGAAATTTTATGCTCTATCAGAAAAGGTACCGTTGAAGCCATTAAATCCCACTCAGACGCATACGGTTGCCTAGATTTAACATCAATATACCTAGCCTCACAAATCTTCACCAAATAGTTCCAAACCTTTCGAGCTATAGGTAACAGTTCCTCAGGTTTCGCAGGTATCTCTTTCCAACGAATCTTTTCACACCACCTCTCAAAACTCAAATCCCTACGTTGAATAAAAGCCTGCAAACAGTCGCTAACAACCCCATGCAAAATCTTACCCAAAGCAATCTTATAATTCAACTTCCTACGCGCCTTCTCAACAAACCCCAAATAAATATCCCTATCACTAGGACAATACTTTGAGCAAACAGCATACATAGGAAGCTTAACATCATCATAATAAGGCTTCAAAGGCGGCTGATGCCAATTCCAACCCCTAAGATCAGAGCTAACACCAACCTCCCTAGCCATAGGCAAAAGCTTACGAACAAGAAGCTTATGCTCCAACTCACTCAAAAAATACATCGCTGCCACACCACGCAGCAACGTAACAAAACAAAGTTATAGTAGATATAACTACAATATCCACCAATATAAATCATTTGCCAACCACCAAAACCATCATAAAACCGTAAACGCCGCACACTTCGACCTTAAAAACTCTAAAATCCAACTCCTAGGTTCCTTACCCTGAGATTTACAAACAGCATATTCATCAGCTGTAATAACCGGATGAAGAAACAAATACGCAGCCATTATAACAGCAGCTTTTCCAACTACATCCCCCACCAACCTTAAAAACACATAATCCTCCACTTCCTCAATCAATAAATGCAGATCTTTGAGTGTTAAATTCATATCCCTTTCTGCAAGTTTTGGCACAAAAAGATCTTTTGGCCAGCAATCATCTAGAATCCGATTGAACTCGATTATTGCCTCCTTTGGTAAAGGGGAAAGATGCTTCACTGCTTCGTTAAGTGATTCGTTAAGCCTCCTTAAAGCCCCCATATGTAAACTTATTGCTAAAACTATTCCTCTGGTGATTGGTGTGATTTTCCCCACCTCTCGAAGATGTTTATAAAGTATCACGGCCGATAGGATTTCATGTCCCGGAGCTCCACCCCCTATGCGTATTTTTTCCTGAAGTTTTTTACAAGCTTTTCCTATATCGTGATAAGCGTATGCAGTTAAAATAGAATTAACAACTTCATCATCAGAATAATTATAACCAAACTTTTCCAGTCTGTGCCGCACAAAGAGATGATATTTTTTTGCAATGTAAAAGTTTCTTATAAAATGTATTCCGTTTTTAATGTGTTCTTCAAGAGTTTCAACCCTTTCAGGAGGCTTTTTAAACGCATAGATAGTCATAGTATCAACCCATACTCATCGTTATAAAGTTCTTCGGGTATGATAACCGCAGAAATATTCCCTCTCAATATCTGACCAACGATTTCCCCTTTTCGAGCAACATCAATATAGTTCCTAACTTTAAATCTATCATTGGAATCGTTTAACGGAACAAGTACCAGTATATTTTGTTTTAGAAGCTTCTCGAAATCGAAAAGGGTCAATGTTACAGCCCATTTTTCAAACAAGTCTTGTAGATCCGAAAAATCCACACTTTGACCGGGAACTAAACCTTCTTTATTTATCAGTCCGAGAATGAGAGGCGAGTCTCTAGTAATGGTGCCCCCCATATTTTCTATAAGTTTTTGCACCTCATTTGGACTTGGAGAAAGACTTAACAAAAATTTTAACACATTATCTCTAACGTTTTCGCTAAATGAAATGTCAAACCTCGACGTTTCATATACTTTTTCAATAAAGTTTTCATATCCAATTAACTTTTTATCATCTACATATGGAAGGTGCCAGGTTAAAATATCACCATACTTTTCGAGAAATTGTAATGAAGCCTTAACTAACTTTTTATTGTATACTCCATAAGCTTTACTACCACTGATAGCTTTTTTATCTTTTATAATAATTATCTTACCTTCTTGTTGACTTTTTCTTGAATGTCTTAAAACACGCCCCCCTCTTTGAATAAGTGAACATGGAGGAGCAGCATCACTTAAAAGGACGTCAGCTGATATATCTACACCTGCTTCAATAACTTGAGTAGTTACAGCGATCCAAGTGCTACTGGTGAGCTTTTTTAATCTTTCATCACGATCTTTCCTAGCGATTTTTCCGTGAAGAACTAATGGTTCATAACCATGTTTTTTAAGCATGTAAGCAATATTCTTGCAGCGTTCCACGGTATTTGCTACTATGAGAACTTTACTATAAGAGTCTGCTAATGTCATTCCGTTTTCCACTATTTCATTTAGCTCCCCTGAGATTACAGATGTATTTAGATTTTTCGACAAACGCTCCTCGTCAAAGTTTTGATCCTTAAAATCTTTTCCGTATCTTAATGTTATGGGCGGCATATGACACTGAGCTTTTATAAAGAGTTCAATACGTTTCGGAAGGGTTGCACTCATCACTAATAGTGGCAGACGCATTGTAGTCAACCACTTTAATAAGGATGAAAAAACAGATGCTAGACGTAAATTTTCCTCGAGAAACAATTGAATCTCATCAAAAACTATAAAAGAAGAGAGTATTGCAGATTTTGTATAAAGTCCATGTCCCAAAGTTCTTTTTCTTAATATTTTACGGCTTTCTGCAGGAGGCAAACGAAGAGAACAGTATGTAAAAGTATCTATAGTTGTAAAGATAAGAGATTTCTGTAACCATGGACTTTCATGCGCACTTAACATTTGCCTAGCTACATTATTATGTGAAAGACTTGGGATTTTCGGTTCTTTGCCATAATTAAAAAGTCTAAGATAACAGTCATCAATAATGCTTCTTAGAGGAAGAACATGAATTACATGTGGTGCAAAAGGCCCCAAATCTTTTGCCGTAAGATATCCAAGCGTATAAGTAATTATAGTCTTACCATACCCTGGAGGAGCAGATAAAATAATTGTCTTACCGTCTAAAATTTCTTTTACAGCGTTAAAAATACCCTCACGGGGTTTAGCATCTGAACCCACTAAAGCCTTGAGAACATAGAGATACCGTTCATAAACATCCTCTATACGCGATTTTTCCATGTCCATACCAATATTACCTCTCACTGAACAAATATAAGCGCCTCAAGCAAGTTTCTGATAGTATCTGCCTCTCTGCGGAGATAAACATTCGCTTGAAAAGATGATCTTTTTTCAAGTTCTGCTGCTTCAAACTCAGCAACCTCCCTTAAAGCATAATAACATAGGTTTAAAGGATCACCTGAGCCTTGTAGGACACTGTAGAGTTCCGTCATAAGCTTTGCATAAGCATTATACCCAGGGCCTCCCCACCTTAACAAATCAATTGTTTTGCGAGCCTTATTAGAAATCCAAGAAAGCAATGATCTACCTCTATATTCTACCTTCTCTTCAATTCTATTTAGTTTTTCAAGAAGCGAGGTAAGATCAAGAACCATCTTTTCTACTAAGGATACAGCTCTCCCAACCATAATTCTATCCATTTCTAAAACAGCTTTTCCTTTAAGAAATTCGTTTATTAACCCTTTTTCTCTTAGCATTCGAAGAACCTTACATGTAACATATAAGAGATAGGGAATTTTTGGTCTTGGCGGAGTGCGTAGCGTCGTAATGATATCCATAACACTTCCTTGAGCCACCAATATCTTCAATATACTGAGATTTTCTTCTGCTAGTAGATTTTCACTTAAATAAACCTGAAGTATCTCATTACCATAGAAACCTCCGTAACCTAGAGCGAAACCTGAAAGTAGCACATATAACCAGGCATGCGACCCTCTAAACTTTATTTTTCTTCCACCACGCCCCTTTAAAAATTCGTATTTAGCTTCATAACGTTCATGAAGTATTTCCATAGGAAGCGCAAGCTCTTGGCCTCCAAGTATTATTTCTTGCGGCTTTTCTATAATATACATATGCCCTAGCTTCTGTAACTCATTCCAAGTTAAATTTACTCGTTGAAGTACCTTGGCAAGTGTTTCACAAAACCTAGCACCTTTTGCTACTGTTTGTCCTGTAAGCTTTTGAAAAGTACCTCTATCGTTTATATGCATAAAAAAGTCTTGAATTTCTCCATTTTCAAGTTTTTTGTTGAATTCTTCACCTATTGTCTTTATGGCGTGGTTAAAGGCAGATACAAGTTCGTTTTGAGTTTCTGCTCTAATTAAAATGCCATCCGGATCAAATCTTGCAATTTCTATGTAAGGGCTCTCAAGAAGCTTTGCAACAAAATTAACAGTTAGTAACCTTGCATTCATGCCAACCGGTGGAAAACCCATTTTAAATTCAACAGTCATATTTTAAGCCACCTTTTAAGAGTTACAACCGTTAAATGATCAGAACTAACAGCTACTCCATCATCTGAAAGTTTTAACCTTACTGAAGACGGTCTGAATTCAACCGTTGAATAGGGAATTATAAACGGTTCTCGAGGAGCAGTTGAATAATCACTTACAGGAAAAGATAAATCAACAAAATCTTCAAACATGAAAGAACCTTCCATAATATTGGCTGAAGCTTTTGCAGGGAAATAGTAAGCTGTTTCAATTTCTCCTTTACGCACTATTCTTGCTTCACTGATTGAAACGTCAAAAACTGCAATACTACTCTCTTTCTGCCCAACTCTAGTTATTCCCCAACTCGACAAAAGAAGTACCTTTTTCCAATCTTCCCCTAGTCTCTCTTCAGCTATCTCACCATTAATAACATAAATAATACTTAACTCAGGTATGAATCGATCCTTGAGAGGAGACACATAAGTCTTCCCAAGAGCTATTGCATCCGTTTTTGCCTCCTTTCTCGCTGCATGATACCAGTAAACTCTATTCAAATCAAAGCACCGCATAAAAGCAAAATTAAGCCTTGCATGAGCAGAACCCACAAAACTCCTTAACTTATCCGCACTACTAGTTAGAGTCTTTGCTTCAATGACTTCAGGCCAACCTAGGAACCGTGCCATTGGATATGATAGTGCACCAATCAATGTAGTTGGAGGAGGAGCCCTCAAAACCATTCTACTTTTACTAAAAGGAACAACCCTACAAACATAACCCCAATGCATAAATGATCGAATATGAAGAAGAAAAAATTGAGGATTTGACAAACTATCTTCCTCCTTCTGACAGAACTGTATCAACAACTTTTTCCAGCAGATCTTCCACGCTTTTCGCTTCAATAACGTTTTCAGGTAATTCCTTTACCTCCTTACTATACACGTACACATGAACATCCTCTGAAACACTCAATTTACTCATTATTTCATTAAATCTCGTACTCTTTTCAGCAGTCTGAACAATGAAATCTTTAGTAACTGGAGGTATAACTGTGAACGGAACTGGACTTGAAACCGCCGCAACTACACTACACACATCCAGAATAGGAAGAAAACGTGTACGCTTAGCGCCAAATAAACCGCTACTAAAGAGAACAGTAAGAGCACCGAGAGCTGTCTTTATCCTTAACTCTCTTTCCTCACTGTTGAGGACGTCTTTGACCTCTATCATACTTGTTCGTCCAATGCCTCCAATATCTAAGTTAAAGGTAACACCATAGAGCGCACTACCAGTTTCAATATAATAGATCATTTGTGCTGCCCTTTCCTGCCTTTCAGCACGAACCGCTTCGCTAGGCGCATGTCGAACATGAAACTGAGATTCCAGAGAGGTTGCGTTAATTGCATCAAAAGTTGGAACCATATACCCTATCTGAAACAAAGAAGTTCTCTTCACTGGTGGTCTTTCCGCCCTTAGGAAGCCACCAATATCTTCCACTAAGCAATTTTTAATGACAGCCTCCTCAAATGCTCTTACCTGATCTTTTCCTTTAAGTTTTCCAATAGCTTGCTTAACTTCTGGCATCGTGTGAGCATCGTCCATACTTTTGAAAAATTCGCCTCGTTCACACCAAGAACATATTGGCGGTTTTCCTGAAAAGATTTGTTTTGCTACTAATACTAAAGCTTCCTGATAGGCATGAGCTAAAGTTTCACCGCTAATTGCTGGCACTTCAATTTTTCTATACTCTCCATTATGTGTAATAATGACTGTAGCTCTCCTGTGACGAGTAACATTTCCTATAGATTCTACCATATTCAGAGCCTCAACATTTATGAGCAGTCTAGCTGCAAGAGATAGAAAAGTCATGCTTCTTCACCCACCTCTTCCTTTTCTAGTTCTCTTACTCTTTTCGGAGCATGCGCTAACGCAAGAGCTGCCGTAATACGCGCATAATTCAGATCTTCACTACAGAGTTGTATAAAGTTTTTAACGGTCTCTTCTGATGGGATGCGTGGAATGTATATTTTTCTTCGTAGTCCACTTCTTTCGTCGATAATATAGCGTGCGCGCCTGCCTTCTATCGTCTCTTCACCATCAGGATTTTCAAATATTACAGAAATTTGTCGTAAGACATCATTGACGGTGTTTATTACGTCTTCTATGCTAAAAGGCCGTGAAAGTTTATCGATTGGCGCGTACATTCTAGAAGCAGCGAAAAAAGACAAGAATGATGCCATTTCTTTCACGGGTGTGGGAAAGTCCTTCGACATATTTGACCCCTTCCTCACAGCTTCTATATTATATTGACATAAAGAGCTTTATAAGATTTTTTATTTACTAGAAATAGGAATTGTTTCCAATAATGGTGAACAATATTCTCATCATTTACCATCTAACCAAAAATGTGCATAAGGAAGCGGACTGATACGTACACTCTTACCAATCTTCTCGATAGAAACTAAACCCATGTGTTGAAGAGTTCTAAGCCTTTTATGAAGCGTGGATTTAGAAATTTTCAAGAGATCTGAAAGCTCTGAAAAGGATATCCCAGGCTTCTCTACAATTTTTTCCAACAACTGTATAAGAGACGTGGATGGTTTCTCCATGCGGAGAATATTTATTGGAAACGAAGATTTACCCGTCAAATCTTCCTTATAAACAATAATTTCACCACGTACTCCAGCAGCTACAGTCCCTATTAAAATTTCCAGTATTAAAAGCCTCATACCTCCACCTAACATAACATAAACCATTTCAGGCCCTATACGGTCAAGAATCTCCTCCAAAATTTTTCTTACCCTACCAGCCCCTTTCCAAAAATCATCAATATCAATCTCATATGAAAACAACTCTATATTCAACTTGTAGCTTCTAATAAAATCTTCAATACGATTTATAACACCGTAACTTCGAGGATCAGCATCCCTTGGAAGAAACAAAATAATGCCATCCCTACTTTTAATACCCAATCTAAAATCTACAATAGTCCTAACAATGAAGCGTTCATCAAATCCAACTGAACAAATCAACAAAATAGGCTTTCGTTCATATTCCATACTGAAAATTAAACAAAGAATAAATATAAGTATTTTCACAGATTTCACAATTTTAATACGTTAAACCTTGTAGCTAAGAGCTAAAAACATACAAATACAAATCCTAATCCACTTTGCAAAAGAAAAAGTTATTATTCAAAAAACTACGTTATTACCCACCATCTTAACTTAATAATACTTTTAGCAAAAAGATAAAACCTTCCTTAATAAAAGTCCTTTAAGCGCTCCAAGGTTTTCTACATGTTTTGATTGTCTAGGTTGAAATAGTTGTTTGTGTTTTTGGATAGTTTTATATTGATAGTTGCTATACAAATTGATGTAGAATTATGGTGATGGGCCTATGAGTGGTACCCATAGATGATTAAAGATGATTCTATGGGTGACCGTGATTAGGCCCCTTTTTGCTGTTTTAACAACTTTTGTATTTTATTTCTAAATTGTTTAGGATTATTTTCATATAATTCCCTGGCGTAGTAGGCTAGGTTGTCAGCTATAAGCTGTAAAACTCGGTATATCTTGATTTTTTCAGCGTAGCTTTCTCTGATTTTTGATTTATACTCTATTTTAGGTGCTATTCGATCGTCAATAATTAATAAATCTGGTTTAAGCTCATATAGATAATTTACAATTCGATTTAAATCTTTGCTAATTTTTGCTAATATCAAAAATGGAAAAACATGTTTTTGATATCTACTCGGAAATTTAATTAAATATCTCCTTTTGTTATATTTAGGTAATCTTGATATATGAGCAAGCCATTTAACCCTGTACATCATTC
>JAEOSG010000241.1 GCA_016840485.1 Candidatus Baldrarchaeota archaeon | reverse complement strand
TAAAAAACTTTGTCTATCTCTTGCACTAACTATTTCAGTGAAGTTTCTTATAGGTCTCATTCGAGATTTTTGCGGGAACATTCTTGCTATCGGCCGTAATGGATACATTATCATATCCGATGGGCTATTCTTATACCTACAACTATCAATGCTAATGGGAGCTTGTATATACACCTATCGTGAAATGAAGAATCTATCAAAACTATTTAAAGAAACTTTAAAACAAAAACACAACTCAAATACATAATACATAAGGGTAAAATAAAGTAAAAATAAGCTAGAAGCGCGCTACTAACTTATGGAATCCCACAGATTGGATCGCATTAGCAATAGCTATAGCGGTTGAAGCTATGATGTTTGTTCTTGACTGGGCTATGGAGCAATATATTGAGACAATTAGAGATGAATCGGGCGGTGGATGGAATTATGCAAAGGACAAAAAATATGTCTCCGGATGGGATTGGACCGGTTATTGGGAACAATATGAGATGGACATAAAGGACGGGCACACTGGATTGCAAATCTTCCAGCTAGTTTCGATCTTCCCATTTGGATTTACTATGCATCGACGCTTCCCTCTGATTGGACGTGGGCAGGATACTGCGAAGGATATTTATGAAAGGGGTGAGTCCTTGTGTTTTCAATGTTCATTTTTCTTTTTTCCTTCTTAGTTGTAGTTTTCCCTGTAATTATTTTTTTCAAGAAAATTCCGAGAAATGTTAAGCTGGTGGAGTTTTTAGGCGTGGAGTTAATGTTCTACCCGCTTCTTTCTCTCTCTTCCCCTCAAAACTACCGCAGCTACCTACCTTTCAGCCAATCCCCATTTATACTTCTTATCGTATTCATTGTAGGCGCTATTCTCTTCGTTTTTGGATTTAGGTTGGAAGAAAGGAAAGTTGAACAAATATTCTCAGCTAAATCTCTTCGAGAACTAAGAAATACGATAATAATCTTATTTATGCTTTGGATTGGTTCATCAACCATACTTAACATTCAACTCTTTTGGCTCCTAGGAATCTTATATGTATCAGTCTTAGACATTCTTATAACTGTTTCAATGTTCCTTCTCATATTTCTCGTCTTCTACAGGAAAAACTATAGAGCGGCTTCATATCTTACCTTTTCCGCAAGTATGGCTTCATTTCTCCTCTCCATATTCCCTCTAACAATTCCACTCAACCCTAACATGATAGGTAAAGTGTTTGACATCGAAGCCATATTTTGGGGACTAATATTTTTCACAGCTTTCATAATATTACGTAAAGCCGTAAAGAAGACTTAAAATCTAAATTCTTATAACAACATAGACAGGTTACTTAAGAAATTTACCTCATTGCTGGTGGCATTTCGTTATCGGTCGACGCATACTATGGGGATCTCTATACCATATGCTGTTGCATATCCTTTGTGGTATGGTGGTAGAGATCTTGGCATTGGAGGTATATGTAGTGTTGAGTAGTAGGTTTTTCTACTATTTTTTCCTATTTTTTGCAGCAGTAATTTTTTGGTTGTTTATTTTTTACCCGTATGTTATTGAGGTCCTATATAACAATGAACTATATTATAATGCAACATTAGGCGACATGTTATTCATGGAACGCTTCTTCGGCACACGAGACCCAATACTATTTCAGTCATTGAAACTTATACTAAATATAATTGGAGTATTTCTTGGTGCTCTACTAATTTTCAAGATCGATAAATATGCGCAAAAACACCGTGCAAAAGGGAAACCAAGCAAACTTAAAACATTAATATTCATAATTTCAATATCTATCACATATGTGATCATTGATCGATTAACCAAACCAATTATTGAGCGCCATTACCGATACTTACCATCCGACATAATTACTGCCTTAGCTGCAGGATTCCTAATCGGATGCTTCCTAAGCATGGCAAAAATATCACGAAAACACAGTAATGATTTTGATAAATCCGCCATATACTATATGTATTATACCAATAACAGCTGTAAAAGGAAACGTGGAGAAAACATGAAAAACTACCAAAAGAATTAAGCGCACGCTGGTAGGAATGGATGATACTTGTGGGTCTGCAGTGGTAAGAGACATTGCAGATGTTTTCTCTTTCGAAACTGTAAGTAAGACACTCTTAGTTGTCGATATCGGCACATTTATAGCTGCTTTTGTAGTTGGTTACAATGAACCAGGTGATTACTCCGATATCATAGCCTTTATATTCTGATACAGTTTGCAATTGAAAAACTAGAGGCTAAGGTGTTAGGTTTGGAGAAAACTGAAAAAATACATTCCACACATTTTTTTAGGAAGGTTGTAGGTTTTGTGGGGAGATTTTTTACTGCATATCACGCGAGTCTTTACTGGGTTGATAAATCTCCACACGTGCATTGCCATGTGAGGTATCTTTTTCTGTGCCCCAAGATGGATTTAAAAACCCTCACCGATAAAATTTCAAGCGGAATAAGAGATCTTGGCCTAAAAGTTTCAGATAAGGTTTTAAACCAGAAAACTGCCTTTATAAAGGCAGTCATACATGCTTCAAGCAGCTGGAATTCTACCACCTTAACATTTTTAGCCAAGGATGATAAGCTTGGAATCCTAGGGATAACAAAAACGAAATCTAGATCGAGAGAATATGCAATCTTCACATTGATGATTGTATTAGCGTTCATAGCGACTTTTGGAACAGGCATCCTAACAAACTCTGAAGCACTTTTTCTCTTGGCCTTAATCGCAAGCATGGTTATTGGCACCCTTATTTCCATTTTTGTCCCCTACCATATGAGCGTTAAACAAAGTAAACCAGTAGTCTTCACTATTTTGAAAGTTCTTGAGAAAACATGTCAGTGCAGATTTCGCTACGGAGGAAATTTTCCATTCAGATTCCCCAGAATAGCACATTGGAGCATAGACGAGTTCCTCAAAACAGTCTTCAGTAAAGCGTATGCTACGGCGTGATTTGGTATGGATGAAGGATTGGATCGTGAAAAAACTGTGGTGGAATGTTTATCGAATTGATTGGGATTGGAAGATGGGAGCGATGTGTTGGTGGCATTACTATGGAATAGGTGTTCCCAAATTTCATACGGGTGTAACTTGGCCCCTATGGTACGGTGGATACTTACTTGGACTACCAGAAGCACCGGGATGGTGAAGTTTAGTGGAATTAAAAGATAAAATACCTAGACAAATCTATAGGGAAATAAAAAATCTAAAAGGCCTTTCCATGCTTTCTTACATTTTTTTAGTGTTATTTTTTCTTCTTCCTTTTCTTACATGGCCTGGTTTCGGCTCAACCATATTTTTGTCTCCACTAGACACGTTTTTGCTGGAAAACTATCCTCTATGGTTCATAGCATTTTACTCCTTTGTTT
>JAEOSG010000077.1 GCA_016840485.1 Candidatus Baldrarchaeota archaeon | reverse complement strand
TCGAGTTTATCCAAGTGTTTGAAGCTTTCAGAAATCACATCATTGACGTGGAGGAGACTTTCTAAAAGAGACGATAATAAGAAACGAAGAAGAATAAGGTCATCCACATCTACCAGATTTTTAGCTATGCTAGCGACATCCATTAGAAAGCCGAAAAATTTCAATGCATCTTCAAATAAGCTACCTAAAACTCTTGTTGTGTTTTCTAGTCGACGTAGATACTCTACATATTTGCTGTAATCTTCATATAACTTTTCTTTAATTTCGTTAAAGTCTTCAACTTCTTTCCCGACTTTTCCACGAAGTAATTGAATAACTTCGTATAAGGTTTCCTTAATTTTTTGGGGAAGCTTTTCCAAATAAAACCCCCATAATTATTCCTACAGAGTCTTAATATTAGTGTTTATTTTTGTACGTGTCAAATACTTTGTAATTCATTGCAAAACGTTAATTTAATCGCTTTTAAGATTAAATTAAACTATTGGTCTAACTTCGTTAATATTTGTTGTTTTTATCTAAATAAGTCTTTTTCCACGGGTCTTAATAATTTTTTAATCGAATATTCGCCCTTAGGGTATTTAAAGCCTCTAACAATGACAACTGGAATGCCCTCGTCGGATTCTCCCATGAGAAGTTCTGCTGCTGAGGCGAGTTCATCGGCTATTGCAATCAGAGTTGTTCTTAGTTCGTATCCAAAAAGATCTTTTTTGCCTCTCATATCATATAGGGGGTCAATACCAGCTACGCCGATAGCTACGCCGATAGCTCCTTCACGTAGAGGTCGGCCAAAGGTATCACTAATGATGACTGCAACGTCTTTCCCTGTTAACTTTTTTATTTCATCTCTTATTTTCCTAGCTGATGTATCTGGATCCAGGGGTAAAAGTGAAACTGTTTCTTCACCTGGAACATTACTTTTATCTACACCGCTATTAGCGCATACAAATCCGTGGTGGGTTTCCATTATTAAGTGGTGACCTCCCATTCTAACAATGCCTTTACTTTCCCTTAAAATAACTTCGACCAGGCGTGGGTCCTTACCGGTTTCTTTCGCTAAGATTTCTGCAAATGGACTGGGTTTAATGTCATTTAGATTAACTATTCGTCCTTCTGATCTAGATACAATTGTCTGTGCAATGACAATAATGTCTCCTTCTTGTATGCCTATGTCCTCTCTTGTAGCAGCTTCAACTATCAATTTAGCGATGTTGTCTCCTTCTTTGACTATAGGTATTGTCTCTAATCCGTATATTTCTAATTTTTTCAAATTCGTCACCCAGAAATGCCAGTTAGATTATTTAAATGTTTTAAAATCCTGTAATTTGTTAGCTACGGTCACCGTTCAACGAATGTTAAAATGATAATGATTAGGGAATTTAAGTGTTTGTTAATAAATCTAATTATAATTGAAAGTGTAGCTTCTTTTCTATCTCCTCTATTTTCCTCTTGAATTCTTCCAGTTGCCAGTCGGATATTGTATGGAAATCTTTGTATTTTTTAACGGTTTCAATTATTTCCTTGACGATATCGTTTCTTCCAAGTATTTTAGCTATGCGTAGGAGAAAGCCGGCGTGGGCATAGAGGTCAAAAGCTTTTTTACGTTTTTTATGTCTTTCAACAAGAGCCCATCTAATCTTTTTATTATCAGCTACACTGTACTTTTTAAATATCTCTTCGCCGAATACAGGTTTACCGCCTATTAGATGTCGCCAAACCGTCTCATTGCTATTAAAAACAGATGGTATCCTCATTTTATGATGAGCAGGGAAATTTACGGTGAAAATTTTCACATCTATGTTGGCTAGAAGTTTTTTCTCAATGTCTGAATTTAGACATGGTGTTTTTAATAGTCGAATTAATTCTTTTACCTCTTCCTTATTGGGAATTTTATCTACCAGAATTACGACATCGTAATCGCTACAGATTTGCACACCGTCTAAATTCGTTTCAAAATATTGGTTATCTCCGAGGGAACCGCTTAATTTTAATGCAATAGCCCATGGAAAACGTCTTTTTATTTCTGGTGCCAGTTTTACAAGTCTTTTAAAGCCTATTTCAGCTTCTGGGATCATGTTTCAATCCTCTAACAATTTTAAATTACTTAGCTTAAAATACATTTCTATATTTCTTCGAATCAACTTATTTTATTGAAATTATTTAAGTTTATGAAGATTTTTCTTAATTAAAATGGAACATTCCTACATATTTTACTAATGCTTATTAAGTTGTTCTATTTTTTGCAAGAACTTCTATTTCGGTGTTTTTAGTGGATATATGTTTTTATGCGCTTTAATTTTGATGTGTAGAACGACTACATGAAGAAATTATCAGTATCAAAAAATATATTATCTACTACTACACCTTGTTATAGTAAGTATTATTACAAATTTTATGAGAAAGTACCTATTATCATTGAAATGGTGATGGGTATGCGAAAAGCAGCGTACTGCCTGTTATTTCTCCTAATCGTTGTAATACTTGTTCAAATACCAATAAACCCGCAAATTATCGTAGAGGCATCACCAGGAAACGATGTAACCATCGAAGCAAGCGATGCTAGCATAACTCTAAAGAAAGGTGAATACTACATCCTTAAGGTAAATATTACAAATAATGGAACTGAACCTCTTAGGTTAAAGAAAATAGATGTCCAGAGATCCGATGTTACGCAAATCATCAACACAACGCATCCTCTAAAGTGGCTTATGCCATCAAATAAAAGCTGGGCTCTCATATTAATCAACACAACTGCGCTAGAACCTGCTACCTACGATGGATGGGTAAACTTTACTTTTGAAAGTTCAGTGGGAATCACATACAACACCGTCAGCTATTCCATTACAGTTCAACCATCTGACCCAATAATACAAGTCGATCCTCCGTATCTATACTATGAAAGCTTAAGTTATGAGGAAAGCGTTGTAAAAATCATTGTAAAGAACTTGATCGATGTTAATCTTACAGTCGCTCTTGAAATGCCAAGCGAACTCAGCGAAATTTGTATACCACTTAAAGACTTGGACACAATTCCACCGAGAGGACACGCAGAATACCCCCTTTTAATAAGATCATGGGAAATATCAGATATCATTACCGATGAATTAAACTTCACAGTAATAAGCCCCACGTCTCAAACATGGCGTGTACCAATTGTCTTAGTATCACATAATGCCTTAAACGTTCAAAATTACACTCTGCTTGAAAAACACACCATATTAGAAAATAATAGTATCATTGTAGCTAGTGGATCTACAACCACTGTTAATTTCAGCGTTCCAGTAGGAGTTCATCAACTCATCATCAATGGACAATCGAACTCGGCAGAATTGCAGTGGGAGCTATACAACTCTACCAATAAAATGGTAGCTTATGTGGAAGATGTGGATGTTGCCGAATTTTCAATAGTAGACCCTGTGCCTGGTACATGGTCACTATTATTAAACAACACGGGGCTTGATTATGCAAATATTACGTTAAAAGTATTAGTTTCGACCCCTGATATGATTGGAGGTACTGATCTTCTGAAAGAAAAACTTGTGGTGCAGGGAAAACTCCTTGGCATTGAGGAAAAGATTTTCTGGTTCTACGTTCCACCTAGCGTTTCTTCATTGAACATATTCACTAAAGAAACAACAGACTTCTTAATTGAATTATACAATCCATTTGGACAACTTATTACAACTTTACCATTAGTAAAACCTCTTCACGGAACCTATAAGATTAAAGTGATATCTTCAAATCCTGATATAACGAATGAACTGCCCTTCTTCATGGAGATTGAAACACCACCTATAGAAGAAATAAGCGAAATTCCGGTTGTCATTACGGATTTCATTAGAAGCGAGGAAACAAAAATATTCAGATTTTATGTACCACCTGGTATCGAAGCATTTTCACTGGATCTAACTGCAAATGGTTCTCTTGACTGTACTATTAAGAGTCCAAGTGACGAAAAATATTCATTACTGGAAACTAACTTAATAAAAACTCCAGAGCACGGTATGTGGTCACTCTATGTTCGAACAGGCGAAAATGTTACGTTTTCCATTAGTATAGATGAGGTAATTACAACATTACTGGGTACCCCACCGTTTCACGTTACGGGAAGAATTGAAGGAAAAAGTATTCGAGTATTTAAGTTCTATATTCCCCGAGACATCGAAAACATTGCCTTAAATGGTTCTTCTACTGGTCAGGTAGAATGGACATTGATAGATCCAGCTGGAAAAATTCAACCATATGGTGCAACATTAGAGGATGTTATTATAGAAAATCCGATGGCAGGTGTTTGGAAACTAGAGATTGATAGTCTTGAGACAGCAACATATTCCTTTGAAGTTATTACGGGTAACTATAGTTTTTCACAGGTTAAAGTGCTTTTAGAGGACTCTTTCTTAATTAATGCTGGAAATAGTGAAGACGGTAGTTTAGTGATTCAGAATTTTGGAAATGAAACTCTTGAAATAGTGAAAGTTGAAGTACTTGATTCATGGATTAACATTTTGGGCTACAATCCATCAGAAATAGCTTCTTCATCTGCTGGTTCGTTGAACTTTGAGGTAAATGCGGAAAATTGTACCTATGGAATCTACCACAGCTTCATTGTTATAGAAAGCAGTTGGGGGAAACATTTTGCCGAAGTGACAATGAAAGTTTTATTAGATTTTGTAAAGGTTAAGGGTAGCTCCGAGATTTTAATATCAAACGACATCTCGTCTATAACTTTGAGCATTCTTATCCAGAACATTGGCGTTTCAAATGCCAGTATTTCAAATGTACCACTTCCATATCGCATTTCAGAAAGTTCGCTAGGAACTAGGGAAGTTTCAGTGATTACTGCCAAGAAGAGCGGTTTTGTCGAGGGATTGCACTACGCTCTACCGAACATTACCATATCATTTGGGACAGACAATGTTATTATGAGTTTCTTTGCTCCATTTGTAATTGTTAGCGGTAGACCTTACGTTCCAAACTTCACGATTATCGAAAGTGTGCATGCAAATATTCTTCAGAACGATATCAATGGTCACATCGATGAACCCCTTTCACTCTCCATAGAGATAATGAACGATGCAAATTACAGTACTGGAAAAGTTATCTTATGGAGTTATGTAACGAACGATTTCTACTCGTTACCTGTTAGTGTGCCTTCCGTGGAAAATGGCTCATCTGTTACACTTGACACCACTGTTAGGTTTGCTAGGTGGACAAAGGAAGTTGCTCGACCATTGATAATTATTGAAAATAGTAGCGGGGAATTTGTGTGCATTACTCCTCAAAATACGTTAAGTGCTGATATTGAACCGGGAATTGAAATAGTCAAAGTCTGGTATCTCCCAGAGGATCCTTTGGTACATGATTATATTGCGATTAAGGCTAAACTTGGAGGAACTGAGACATCAATTTTCGCAGTATCAACGCTTTACATGTATGATAATCAGAGAAAGACGCTTTACATGGCAACTAGCGAAGGCGGCGACGTTTACAGTGGCATATTAAAACCATTTATGCAGCCTGCAAATATTAGTTTTATTACGTCAGCAGTTGCAAATGGTAGACTTGGCTTCTTTATCTCAGATAATAATGGAAACTACTACAATATGAAAGTGAGAACTTCTCCTCCACCAGAGGAATTTAATATCATGATTCTTACCGATCGACCTGCTTATCGAAGTGGAAGTAAAGTTCTCATTTGGGGCAACGTAGCTAGGGAAGGTTCTCTTCTAATCAACGTTTTCGTCAATATTAAAGTTCTTGATCCAACCGATACTGTCATCGCAGAAGAACAAAGGATAACAAATGAAACAGGGTATTTTGCAATGGAGGTGCAGCTTGCAGAAGATGCAATTGAAGGTATTTACCGTGTAAATGTAACTTACGGCGAAGTACAAGAAATCTATGAATTCTGGGTTGATAATACGCCCCCACTTATATTGGGTATTGAAGTAACTCCAGAAAATCCGCGTGTAGGTCAGGAAATCGTGTTTGAGGTACAGGTTCAGGACAATGAGTCAGGAATTGAAAGAGTAGTTCTTAGCTACAATGATGGGAGCGGATGGGTAAACATAACTATGGATAGTGCAGAGGAAGGCTATTATTTCGCTACGCTACCTCCTCTGGAAAACGAAACAACAGTGAAATATAAAGTGTATGCGTGGGATCTTGCCGGAAATATTGCTTATAGTGAAGAGGGAGAAATTGAGGTTCTAGGAGAAGCAAAACCCTGGAGTGGTGTATCACCGATAATCATCATCTCTCTTGTTGCAGCAGTGACAGTCGTAGTCTTCTTAGTTCTTAAGAGAAGAAAGTAAACTTTTAATTTATCCCTATTTTTATTCTAAAGTTATGCTTCTTAAAATATGAAGTATGATTTGTTTGCCAAAAATCTGGACGTGGTAATATTTTTAAGACACTACTTAAATAACTAGTAGTAATTTATTCAGCATTTCCGATAAACAAAGTACACTTGTTTAGAAAGTTTTCACCTGTAGACCCCCTAAAGAGTTAAGTTTAGTTTTATCGTAAAATTTAATATTATATTCTTCTGGATGTAACGAGAATTTATCAAATTTACAACTTTGGGGCTTATATTTCCTTAATAAATGGAACTAGTTAACTGTACAGAAGAAAATGCAAGAACATCTTCTACCCCTTTTCAGAGATCTTTTAAAAGACAGGATAGGTAAGTGGAGGTAGTAACAATAGTAAATTCAGAATTTGAAGCTATAACTCCTAAACTTCTCGTACCTGTCAGGGTTGCAGAGTTGCTCGGGTTATGGCTAGATCTTCCAAGGGATGCTATCTCTAGGAACATGGGCACTGCCGGAAAGCTTGCCAACGGTACGATGACGCCTAACACTTTGGACGTAAGTGTAGTTCTTAACAATAGGACACAAAGGATGTATTATTTTTAAGTTCCCCTTTCTCCCTAAAGATTTAAAAGGAGATTTGGCAAAGGAAGTGTTATATAACCGCGGACAGGTAAAGGAGGCATTAAGATGAGGAGACCTGTGGCGCGGTTATTGATCGTTACAACCTTAGTAATACTAATAGTGTTTGCCATGTGGTACCAAGGTTTACTACCATTTATTTCCCAAAAACCTTCTGATGAGCACGAGGAAGTCCCATCAATCGTTTCTCAAACGCCTTCCAGTGAGCAGGAGGAGACTGGTGAGCATGAGGAGGTTCTCCCGAAGTTCTGCGTTCATGATGTTACAGACCTAGATATGATTGCTGCAATATCAAAATTCAGGTCAATGATAGGACATGACTACTCTGATTCTTTCGAAATGGAACGATCGATGAAGCATTACTATATGCCACTACCTGAATATCTTGGAACGATCGATAAACTTCCCCTGTACTCACCAGTTAAGGGAAAGATTTCTGGAATTTCGGAAGATGCAACAGCAGGATATCTGATGCGAATACAGGTGGAAGGATATGAGGATTTCTATATTTGTATACACCACATTAATGTTCTTAGTAACATAACCCAAGGAGTTGAGGTAAATCCCGGAGATTTACTAGGATTTGCTTACTTAATAGGTACCTCTTGCTTTGACATAGCGGTTTTCCGACTCTTGGATAAAAAATTCAAGTATTACTCTATTTTCGAATTTATGTCCGATGATGTATTTGCTAGGTATAAAGCAAAGGGCATAGAAAGTCAAAATGTTATGATTATTTCAAGGGAAGATGCCGATAAGAGTCCATTTTTGTTCTCTTCCCCAAACCCGTATGATTGGGTCTATTTGCATCATGGACCGTATGAAATCGGGAATTCATATACCGTTTCGCAGAGTGCAGTACAATATTTCAACTATTCATCCATCGGACAATGGGATGGCAATTTCGGGTTTGCCGCAGACTCGTATGTTTCCAATAATATTCTTTATGTGGCATGCAAGGCGGGTGGTTTGCTGGTAGCGAATATAAGTGATCCAACCACGCCTAAGATTTTAGGCTGGTACGCAGATGGTGGTATCTCCTATGCCGTTTATGTTATAGGTAGATATGCATATGTTGCAGATGGACCAGATGGACTAGAGATAATAGATGTTAGTGATCCGATAAAGCCCAAGAAGGTGAGCTCTATATCAATAGGTGATTATGCCTGTGATGTTTTTATAAAAGATAACTATGCATACGTAGCCTACCACTCCAATGGTTTGGTGATCTTTAATATAAGTGATCCAGAAAGCCCCGTAGTAGTGGGATCTTACTATGATGGCGGTACGGCAACAGGGGTTTTCGTGGCTGGAAGTTACGCATATGTTGCGGACGGACCAGATGACCTTGAGATAATAGATGTGAGCAATCCGGAGAATCCGGTGGAGGTAGGACAGTACTGTGATCGGTTAGGATGGGCAAGAAAGGTAATTATTAGTGGGCATTATGCATATGTTGCGGATGATTGGCGGGGATTAGAAATAATTGACATAAGTGATCCAAAGAGACCTTATAAGGTAGGAGAATTCTCAGATTTTGTGGGAACTATACGACTTGCTTACGATGTATTTATGCGAGACGATATAGTTTTCTTAGCAGATAACTATGCAGGTGTACACGTGATTAACGTGAGCGTACCTTCTGCGCCTTCTTATATTACAACCTATCACTATGGAGGATCTTCAGGAGTTTACGTCACGAATAATAATTATCTAGTGATATGCACGATACCAGGAATAAGAATAATTAATGTAACTAACGTTTACTCCGCTAAACTCTTAAGTTCAATTGACATCACGGGCTATGGGATTAATATTCAGGTAGATGGAGCTTGCGCGTATTTAGCAGATGGTCTTGGCGGGTTAAAGATAATAAATATCAGCGATCCACATAACCCGGTAATTTTAGGGACTTTCAAACTTCACGACTGCAATTTCATTACGGATTGCATTAAGCATGAAGACCTTGTATACGTAGCAAGTTTTCGGGATGGCTTGATAATACTGAATGTCAGCTATCCAAGTTCTCCATATCAAGTCGGAACCTACCATTTAAACTATTGCTACAGAATTTTTGTGTCCGGTAGCTATTGTTTTGTCGCTGACTATGCAGAAGGACTGAAAATAATAGATGTAAGCGATCCGAGAGAGCCATTTGTGGTCGGAAGTTTCTACGACGGAGGGGTAGCGTTAGGCGTTTATGTAGTTGGAAATTACGCATATGTTGCGGATGGACCAGATGGGCTGGAGATAATAGATGTAGGAGACCCAACAAACCCCAAAAAAGTTGGGAGTTTTTACGATGGAGGTTATGCATTTGATATTTTTGTAGCTGATGGGATCGCGTACGTAGCGGATGGCTGGGGGAATTTGGAGATATTAAATGTGAGTGATCCAACAAATCCCGTGAAAGTCGGAGAATACGATACTGAGGGCTATGCATATAAAGTTCTCGTAAATGGATCATATGCCTATGTTGCTGAGGGTTATAATGGCCTAGAGGTCATAAATGTGAGCGACCCTGCGAATCCGATAAGAGTAGGGATTTACTGCGATAGAGAGGACATACAGGGAGTTTACGTGTACCAAAGTTACGTGTATATTGCTGAAGGATGGGGAGGCTTGAAAATTCTATACGAGAAAACTTCAACATAATTCTATTTTTATTTTATTTGACAATGAGTACCTTTTTATATTCTAAGGTCTTGACTAACAGGGTAATATTGAGCGTGCAGATGGTGTGACTCATGGTAATCATGGAGGAATACGAGTATGTTCCTACGACTCCTTGGATTACGTACACATTGATAGGATTAAATGTTATTATTTTCTTTATGGAGCTTTTAGATCCGCAAATTGTTTATAGATATTCTCTTATTCCGGTTTTGGTTCTTCAAGGACAAGCTTTGCATACGCTTGTTACTCACATGTTTTTGCATGCAGATTTTATCCATATTTTTTCGAATATGTATGCTCTTTGGGTTTTTGGAGATGATTGTGAAAGTGTTTTTGGTCGAAAAACTTTTATAATCTTTTATTTGGTATGTGGGGTTTTTGCAGGACTGTTTCACTCGTATTTTTCCGTGTATGTTTTTGGCGGAGGCGATATTCCATGTTTAGGTGCTTCGGGAGCTATTTTCGGTGTAATAGCTGCGTATGCCTTTCTTTTCCCTAGAAGACCTCTGAGAATATGGGCTTATTATGGTGTTATAAGGGTTAAAGCTTTAACTTTTGCTTTATTTTACGCTTTGGTTGAAACTCTTTACGCTATTTTTCTTGGACCTTATGGTGGAATTGCTCACACAGCTCATGTAGGAGGTTTCATAACTGGTGTAATAATGACATTTATGTTGAAATTTACAGTTCTAAGGGGAAAAGAGATACCGCCATAACGTTAAGTCTAAGTTTCGCTTTCAGATTCACGCAGGATCTTAAATATAATTCTCCTTTTTTCTTTTTCTGAAAGTTCTGCAAATGTTTTGCCTTTGAGCATTTCTTCAACTTTTTTAGCTACTTTCAAACCGTACAGTTTAGCTTTTATAGCATTTATACAGACTTCAGACCAATCTACGTCACTAAAGTTTTTCATCTCTTTAAAAATATCATCTGGTATCTTTATAGTGATTTCGGGCATATCAACCATCTCCGATGTTCTCAGTGATCTGATTTAGCCTTTCTATTAGCTGTTCTACTTCTTTTGAAATCTCTTTACGACTCTTCCCCCTTATTCTATAAGATATTGCTCCGTCTCCCACTATAAGTACATTATAAGGAATATGCGGGACAACTTCCTTAAGGGATGGAAGTTTTCTTTGAGGGTTCCTAACTACGTTTATTTGTGTGAAATATTCAAAATCCCGTACACCAACCGCATAGCCGATGTTAAAAACATCAATTACCCTATGCAATATGTTCCATACGAGTTTAAATTCTACGTTTGAGGTATTTACAACTGCTACGTTTTTTATGCACTTAACTCTATCCAAAGAGCAATATTTATCGTAAAATTCTTGGCCAAGCTCTTTAAAGAAGTTCCAGTTATCGTCAGAGTCTATACCCTCCAGTTTATTAATGATTTCATTGAGAGAGGATTTTTCTGAAAATAAACTGTAACTTATACCATTGGCTACTATCTTCTCCTCCTTGTTTGGAGTCACACTAGGATCCTTGTCAGCTATTTGCCCTAGTCTAACTAGCAGTTTGAATTTTTTGTCCATGTTTTTGTTTGCCTTATTAAATCCGTAGTAGCATTTTCCAGGATTATCAACAATATAGAAATTTTTGATTGGAGGAGATTCTAAAAGACTTCTAGGATGATGATCGATGTACCATACTTCTTTAACTTTTTCGTTGAGTTTTTTTAGTTTTGAAAGACTTAGAGAGATATCTTTGTGAAGGGGTATATCGACAATTACAACTTTTTCGTAGTTTTCTCTTATATTGTCTATTGTTTTCTCCCAGAAGTTCTTTACATCTCCTGTTTTGAATCCACATAAAATTTCGGTATCAAAGCCCTCTTCTTCTAAAACTCTTTTTGATAATACTGCACAAATCAGGCCATGTCCATCTCCGTGGGCACAGATCAAAGCCTTTCGTTTTCTAGTTCCTACTTGCTTATCTATTTTTTCTGTTTTTGTTTCTCTTTCAGTCAGTGTTTTTGTATCTTTCACACTTAGCTGCTCCTTAAATCATGTATTATGAGATAAGTATTGAAAGTTGACTCCCAATTTATCTTTATCGCATTTAAAACTGAAGTTACAGACATTAGAAAGCTAGTGATCATAGTAAATAAACTAGCGAAAGAAAGATTAAATGACATTAATTATGTTAAGTAGTTAAGCCGGATTGAATAGACCATTCATATGCTAATCGCTTAAGATCATTTATATCTTCCTGGGTTAATGTACGCTTTCTTCTTATTTTAGCTATTACCTTTGTCATTTTGAAGAATATTGGGTGAACTCCTCCGATCATTTCACCTAGATCCATTTTTATCTTTTCAAGTGTTTCAGCAACATCATCGCCACGAACTCCAGGCTTTAAGACGTCTAATATAGCATCAAACGGATGAACTATTTTACTCTCAAGCTGAGCTTCTAGGGTTGGAAACTTAACCTTCACTGTTTCTGATATTTCTTCCGTTGCTTGCTGCAATGGCTGTTGTTGCTGCAACTCTGGTTGTTGCGGTTGTAATGTTACTATTTCAGGTGATTTTTCTTCTTCCTCAACTTTAGGTGAAAATTCAGCGAATAACTT
>JAEOSG010000076.1 GCA_016840485.1 Candidatus Baldrarchaeota archaeon | reverse complement strand
TTTTATACTCATGAGAACTGACAGTTCTCACTAATATAAACTATTTTTCTCCGAAATATTCCTATCCTCATCAAACTTCAAAATGTAAGGATCATCTTTTCAATTTCCAGAATGCTTATATCAATAATTGGAAGGCTTATAGCTGTTCATATACTATAAAATATATTTTTTCTCTATATTTGAGCAATTCTAAATTAAGTTGCTATTTTATAAGGTTCAAAAAGAAAGGTTTAGTACCATCCTAAACTTTTGAGAATTCTTTCACCGAATCTTTCCCTTAATTTTTCAACTAGATACGTGTTTTTAGGATCTTTAAGTGGTTTACAGTCATTGAGACTTGCTTCTCCTCGTAGAATCTTGTCCGCTAAAGCAATACATGTCGGTTGACCACAAAGACCACAATTTGTTTTAGGAAGACACTTGTAGAGTTCTAATACTGTAAGTTTCTTTTTTAACTCGAGTTCTTTTTCTTCTGGTGGCCCATTTTCCATGTATTCTTTTTTAGCTTTTTCTATAAGAAATTTAACGTAATTAAGTATAAGTTTTGCCTCTTCTAGATCTTTGGCGCAAAACGTTATTTTCCCGGAAGAATAAATGCTAATAAGTTTCTCAAATTCTCTAAGCGTTACGCATCTCCATTCTTTAGCATAATTGACTTTCAGTGGTGGGAGAATCATTGCTAAAACCTCAATTATGGAGTTTAGCTCCTCAGTTGACCAAGCCTCTATAGTTATATTTTCAGGATTTACTAGACATTTTCCTTTAGAAATATGGACTTTAAAACCTTCCAATTCTGTGACATTCATACTCCATCACTTAAAGCTTTTAACCATTTGTTGCAAAATAGCACGGCAAAGATTTTCTAATACATTTTTCTATTGTCTGTGCTAAATGTCATAACAATTTTGTTGACAATTCCATTTAACATGTAAATTTATACATTTGGCTTTAACCTAGTATTAAGCTAAGAGATTGCCTGCCCACTATGTTTAACGCCGTTTTTAAAATAGTTACATTTTGAAGAGAATATAAGTATTTTTGTTTCAAAATGTAACTATAAATAATTTCGACCTAACTTATCCCATGCAGCTGGAAGGGATTACAAATAATTCTGCGAAAGACATCTTTAATGTCTTAAAAGTCTTAGAAAAATAAAAGTCTCTCTATATTTTAATTTTAAAATGTGTTTTGGTAAATTTAATTTAAAATTTTATCTTGATCCAGCAATTAAGCTCTTGAGGTTTTTTAATTCTTGCTAACATTATATTCTTTATGTTCATAGAAAGGTTAAAAGAATGGTTTGCTCCAACTCAAGAAACAATTTTCAAAATTAATGAAAAAGCCCTTGTTGGATGTAAAGCTACGGATGGCTATACTGTAGAAGATGGGAAAATAAAAAATACCAGAAGTATGCTGGATGAAGAGAGAAACTAAGAGGGTCGAAAAATGAAAAACGTATGATGAAATAGAAGGGTTTATTGACTATGTAAACAAAAATGAGTGGAAAGATTGCATTAGGAAGTTTGTGATTCCTCTATAGAAATTTTCATGGTTGTTTAAGGAATATTTTGAAGAGCTAAAAAGAGAATTTGATAGTCTGCCTTTAAGTGAGGTAAAAAATGAAGATAAACCCTTGCTTCTGGGGGAATTTAATTTCAATGGTGAGCTAATTTATTAGAAATAAGAAGCGGTTTTGCTAATGGATCATCCTTACAGATAGAATATTTCCAAAGAATAAAAGAGTTTTTCGACCTCATTCTTGAATATCTCCATTCATTTATCCTAATATTCCCACAACTCAAAGAAAAAATTAAAAAATTCCTGAACCTCGTTGATAATGCTATATTTGAAGCCCAAGTTTTCAAAAAATAGAAAATCTGTTCAAAACCAACATAATGTTTATTAGCAACCAAAACAACAAACAAAATAAATTTTGACAACTTCTATTATGAAGAAAAGGAGAGAGTATTAAAATGATAGAAGGAAATAAATTTTCATCCTCTCTGCCTCGCTCCTTAAAAATTTTAGGAACAATAATCATTCTACTTCTTTATCTTCTACTACCTCTATCAGTATCCTCTTATTCACTCCCTCAACTTTTTCTGGAACTGGAAGCATCAATAAAGGATGGATATTCTTGCATTCGTCCTTTGAAGAAAATGTTTCATCAGTCACTATAATTATCGAAAGAGTTTACCTTACCAAAAACAACGAAACAATTGATCCAACATGGATTAGATGGGATATCATCGACTTCAACGGAACGCAGCGTCCCCCAATATTTAACAAAACCAAAATCAACATAAACAAACATGCTGTGCATTCAAACTACAACTAAACACAACACTTACAAATCAAAAATCACCGTAAAACTATCCTACCTATGGCAAACAACCGTAACCTTCACCACTGAGCCACAACCAATCTACACTATCCAAAGAAACCACAACAAAATTATAATAGCCCTTCTAATTCTACTCGCTACCATAATAGAACTAATTTTTAACTTTGTTGAGATTTTAAGTGTGGAAAGAGATTTTGTATAACGGATGGTTCTTGGTTTTTGGTTTTATTCCGTGAAGCCTAGCCTTATATGCTATTATAGCATCTATCATAGCTGCTGCAGGAAAGATCCTACCGGCTTTACTTAGAGAACCGTAATGTATAAAATTTGCACCAGCAAATTGGCACATCGCCATAGCTACCGATTCGCAACAACCTTTAGCATCGCTTCCAAAAATTTTAATCGCAACATTTCTATACCAAGATCCAACTACGCCGACAGGAGCTGTACCAGTTGGAAAACCAGTTTCCTCTTTAATTACTTTTATTCCATTTGCCGCTAAACCTATGCTAGGAACATCTAAAACATTAGTTAAAATTAAAGGTTTTTCCACACCAATTTTAGAAGAAATGTTTAGTAGACCGTTTTTTCCTGAGAGAATTTGCAGCATGCCTTCTGGCCAAGGGTTTCTTGGATTAAAAGCTTGAATTATAGCGGATTTCAATCCAATATTACTTAAAAATTCTATTTCCTTTTCATCCACCTTATAGTTAATGGAAACATAGACTATCCTATTTATGAGACCTACTTCCTTAGCATATTTGACTCCATGCAACCTAACTGGCACATATATACTGTTTACCAAAATAGGTGCATCTGTTACCTCAGATACGAAGTCCATGTATTTTTCAATAGCTTTTTCTGAAAATGCTTCTACATCAACCATACATGGATTCCCCGTCTCCTCTGATAATTCATCTTGCTTCACAATTAACTTCTCAGCCTGCCCCTTATCAAAAACGCCCTTAACCTGATCCTTAACAATTTTATGCCCCTTATAAAAAATGCTTCCAATTAAAACTGTTGGAAGTTCCCCGGGATTACCTCCAATCCGTACCCTTCCAATCTCAAAAATCTTCTGATTAGGCTTGAGCTCATCAATTTCAAACGTAAAATCACCTCCAAATATTTTTTAATTCTAAATTGGGAATTGCAACGCAAATTATTTATTCACAATAAGCAATTAAAATTTAGCCTTCGATATGGCAGTGTATGCGCGCTAAAAAATTTTTGTTATATGAATTTAATTCTTTCTAAGCGTTTTTAATAGGCTTTTACTGTTGGAAACCTATTTATGTTTCTGTTTGGTATGAATAGGGCGTTTACAAATTCCTCGCTGAAGTCGGGGTCTATTGTAAGTTCTAAGTAACGAACTTTCTTTGATATTAGATTTGCTTTTTCCCTGATCTCTTTAGATATTAAGGCCATTTTTGCACCTGTTACTGCAGTGTTACCAGCGAACTTTATCTTTCTCGTTGGGACATCGGGGATTAAACCTATGATTTTCGCGTTGTTCTTGGCTTTAATATTCAGAGATTTTTTATGGCTGGTACAAAAGGTGAAAGAGCAAGATACCTTGGCTGGATTGCTAAGAAAAGGTGAAGCATTGCCGTGTTCCCAACAACTGTTGCCTCGTATATTTTGTTTGGATCGACTTTCGCTTTTCTGCAAGCTTCACGTATGACTTGATTTATACCGTTGATAACAAGTTTCTGCAGTACTTTGAGGTTTGAATCGCTACCTGTTGCAAACGTTATCCTTGTTATGATGTCTTCACCATGCATGATTTGGGGGTTTTCAATAGACCCTGTGCTTATAGTTTTACCTGTTGTCAGGTCAACTAGGTAGCCAACTATCTTGGAAGTGCCTATATCTACGGCAAACCCAAAAAGTTCATTTGAGGTATCTCCTGGTTCAACATCAACTATCTTTCTGTCATCCCAGATTGTTACCGTTACGACCCAATTTTTGCCGCGAATTAAGTCAGGTAATTTTTTTAGAGGTCATAGTCTATATCTAAATCTTCAAAATTAATTGTATCCGTTAGATGATCAATAAGTCTTTCGAAGTCTGGTCTAACATCAGATAATGTAGGTTTTGCCAGAACCATGTGAACTTTCTTGACTAAAGGGCTTAAGGGCACGTATCTTTCTAAACCAGCAACCTGAATTTTACGTTCCCCAATTCTACTTTCGGGAGGAACTACTATCACAACATTTTGCTTGATATGTGCTTGGCAAGCTAATCTGTAGCCTGAATTTATCTCCAACTTAGATAAATGTCGTTTTTCAGCTTCGGTCAACTCGCTTATAGTCAAAGGGTTTTGATAATCACCTTACATTTTCCACAAATCCCTTCCCCCCACATTCAGATCTAATACCTACACCTGCATTTTTCGCTGCTTCCAGCATAGTGGCTCCAGACTTTACTACCACCTTTTTTCCCTCTGATTCAAAAACCGCTACTATTTTCGCTACTTCCAATCTTTTTGCCTTAAATACTATTTCACACCTCTGTTGTCACTTCCGCTGTAAAAGCCTTTAAGCTTCAAAGAAAAATCAAAAAATAAAATAAGAGCGTAAAATATTGTGGCAGTTTGCTCTTAGATGGATGCATGTAAAATATTAAAGTTTTGGCTTATTTTCTAAATATTTTGAATATTGGGTGGTTCTGTGTTAGTGGCCGTAAGCGGTATTCTTGTCCCATGCTGTATGATACGTATGCGTCAGCTAGGGATACAGCGAAATATGCTTCTGGAGCGTTTTCTATCGGGCCATATAGGATGAAGTCTGCGCCCATTATGATTGATGTTACGTTTGCAACGCTGCTTGCCAAAGCATATTTATATGAATCTAGTTTTGTCCTCTCCCTCCATCTGTCTACAGCGTTGTGTATTCCTGCTCCAGCTGGTAGTCCATATTTTTCCTTAACTCTGTATATTGCTTTGCTTACTGGACCTGGATCCGGGATATCTAGGACGGTTGTATCCACTAAGGGTTTCTCGATTCCTATTTCGCCTGCTATTTTTAGAAGCTCTTCTAGGGCTTCTAGTCTTCCGAGTATTGTAGGTTTTTTTGTGTTTAGTGTGAGTAGTATTGCAGATTTAATTTTTGACTCCTTTAGTGCTGTGATCTCCTCTTCCTTTATGTGGGGCGTAATGGAGTTGTATATGACGCGGTTGGCTAAACCTACTTCCTCGACATATTTTGCTCCCGCAATCCTTACGTTTTCGGTTGCACCATCAATGATGAATGGTCCATCAATTGTGTTTGCGATGAAATCGATGAATTTTTGGAATGCTTCAGGATAAGAAGCACAAACATCGACAATCCTAGGATTCCCTGTTTTATCCACCAGTTCCTCTTCCTTTTTCAAAAGTTCTTCCGCCTTTCCCTTGTCAAATTCACCCGTCTTCTCGTTTTCCACAATTTTATGTTTATGGTAGAAAATGCTTCCAACCATAACTGTAGGTAGCTCCCCTGGCTGGCCGCCAATCTTCACGCCACATATATCAAATATTTTTTGTTCATTTTCAAACTTAAACATTTAATCACATCCTTTCACAGATATTTGGAGCTTGACGGCATTACTGGAAAAGACATGTTTTTCTTTGCCATTTACTTAAATTCTTCTTTACTTTAATTTCAGTTTTGTATTATTAAGTTTAACGATTCACCAGCTTACTTCAATATATTCTACATTTCTTTACTGCTTCTATAAGGGCCCTCAGGTTTTCTGGTCTTGTTTCATCTGGTATAACGGCCACACACCGCTACCCACCATTATGAAGCCTCCTGGATCTCCTTAATATCGTTCAAGCAACCCACACACTTTTTCATAGACTTTTCCTGGTGTTCCGAGCACGAGAAATACTGATAGTAGCCCGTCCATGATAACGACATGATCTTCCAACACTTCTCTGGCTTTCCTGAAATCGGTTTTCTCGAAATACACTATTATACTACCTTTCGGCACCTCCAGCAATGTCTCCAAGCGCGGTGTACGATCAAATGTTCATATTTTATAATAATATATTATTTTCGCTAATGAGGTTCGTCTCTTACCATTTCTCTATTATTCTCCGTATTTTAGGGCTGCGTTTACATAAGCTCTTACATTCTGTTTAGGTGTCTCCTTGGGTAGCTCAGCTACACCTGTCGATAGTATGAATCCGCCTTCTGATTTGGTCTGGTTAAGTAAGTTCTTTACGTATTCTTCAATCTTTTCCGGCGTTCCTCCGATTAGTAGGTTTGTCGGTACTCCGCCCATAACACATGTATGACCCTTCAACTTCTCCCAAACATCCTTTATAAAATCTCTAGGCCTCTCAAACCACGCTACGCCCCAACCTTTAGGCAGTTCAAGTATTGTATCTACATGTGGCGTGTGGTCACCCTCAAAGAATATGAACATCTTGTAGCCCTTGTTGACGAGTTCCAATATCACTTTCTTTAGATATGGCCAGTAGAATTCGTTGTATAGTTTAGGTGAAAGCATCTCGTTAAGATGCAGCGGTATGAAGCTTATCGTTAGTGGTGGTGCTGGAGGGAATGCTGTAGCCACTTTCAGTATATGTTCGATTAGTGCTTCGCATGCAGCTTTGAAGTCGTCTGGATGTCTTCTCATATCAAGCATAGCGCCGGTTGGATGTCTAAGGAAGTCACCTATGACGTCAGCAGGTGAATATGCCGACGTCATAGGTATGGCAGGGTAACCGAGTTTTCCGAGTTCTTGGAACAGTGCCATCTGGAACTGTGTGATTCTTTGTAGTGTTAAGCCTATCCTAATTAGTGTTCCATTCCACTGTGGTGACTTAGGCTTCCCGAGGCCTGGACAAGCTCTTGGAAATACAACATCATGGACAAACTTGACAGGGTCGTCGATAAGCTGCTTGTACTCTTCTGGCTTCATGAACTCTCCGCCAAGGAACTGGGGATGTTGATGCTCTCTAAGTTCTCTTCCAGGCCACTTAGTCCACTTATCCCTAATTATATCATGTACAGGGCCTGTCAAGAACCTTATAATGTTTGAAAAGTCAGGAAAGTCTGAAAACGCCAATGCAAAGATAAATCCTTCAAGACCGTATGGAGCTAAGATAAATGGGAAGTCTTGTGGAAAGTTTTTAGCAAAACTAAGTACGGCTTCGCGAGCCTTTTCAAACTCGTAGCACATATCGTACCATGTTTTGCCATTATAGTAAGCCATTATGTCTCCTCCTAATCCACTTATGGGAACTCTGCTTGGAACTTTCAGCTCGACAGCCTTGAGAATGATGTCCAGCTTCTCTTTAGCTACTGTTTCAGGTTCTTTCTGCTGTCTTTCAATTAAAACATCTATTGGTTCCTTATTAACACCCATCAAACTCACCTCTAAACTTTCTTTCCTCCCACCCATCCTAACATTATTCTTATTCCTTTTGCTGCATCATTTGTCCACGCATCTGCACCCGAATATTCCTTTGCATATTCATCCACTCTTCCACCGCCAATAATAATCTTAACCTTATCTCTGAGCCCAGCTTCCTTTATGGCATCTACTGTCTTTTTCATTGATTCTATTGCCAATGTTAGTAGCCCTGACATACCAACTACTTCCGGGTTGTGCTGCTTGATTGCCTCAACGAACTTCTGCGGTGGAACGTCTACTCCGAGGTCAATGACTTCGAATCCAGATGCCTCGGCCATAGTTACAGCAATATTTTTACCAATATCATGTATATCACCCTCAACCGTACCGATGACCAATTTTCCGACGGGTTCTCTAGCTTTACCGAGCTCTTTGAGCTTTGGTCTAACTAGCTCGCTCACTTCCTTCATGATCTCTCCAGCCATAACGAGATCTGCCACAAAGAACTCTCCCTTCTCGTATTTTTCTCCGACTTTTTCAGCTGCAACCTTAAGATCATCTAGGATCTTTAGGGGGTCCTCTCCCGCTTCAAGTTTTTCCCTAGCTATTTTAAGCGCTTTCTCTTCCTCGAGCTCCAGGATTGCATTTACAAATTCCTCGCTAGAAGACACGTATATTCACCCCTACTAATTACAAGCAACTTTTCGCTAGTTAAATATTGTTAACCTTTATTTTTCTTTTTATGGTAGGATATTTTATCCTGTATTTTTTAAAGCGTCTGAATTAAGTTTTGGTATTTCCAACACACGCTAAAACGTGGTCTTACTTGTCTTAGCAATGGTCTTGTTAGGTAATCGGAGAATACATCGAACAAATTAAATTTAAAAAGAGTTTTTGCCTCACTTCTGAATTTCTTAAGCTATACTCCCATACAAGACGTTCAGATTTGTGTATGTTAAGGAGTATGATATGAATATTTTAAACTAAGGCCACAATATTTGATTAGAGTTAAATTTTAAATTCACCTAAATTTGAAAGAAAAACAGTAGTCGTAATACCGCTATATTTAATTAAAAGTCATGCTAAGTCTTTGTAGATTTGTGTTCATATGGATGTGAATGCTATGAATACAGAAAAACTTCTTTCTTTGTTAAGAGAGGAAATTTCAGGTGTTCGTGCAAGGGAATATGTTGCAAATATCACACGTTTCCATAGAATTCAGGCTTCACCTGGATTTCACGAGGCTGCAATATACGTTTACAACGAATTGAAAAAGAGCGGTATAGAAGTGGAGTTATGGAAGTTTAAGTCAGATGGAAAGAAAAAGTATTTTGAGTTCACTTCACCCATAGGTTGGGATGTAGAAGAAGGGTATTTAGAAATTATAGAGCCTAAACGCCAAAAGATTGCAGATTTTTCAAAAATCCCTACATCAATTGTTGCACACAGTAATTCGACTCCAGAGGATGGAATAACCGCTGAAGTTGTTTATGTAGGGAAAGGAGAAACTGGAAAAGATTATGAGGATAAAGATGTAAAGGGGAAGTTTGTACTTGCTTATGGAGCTCCGCGTAGAGTTCATAAAGAAGCGGTAGTTAAGAGAGGAGCTGTTGGAGTTATTCTTTTCAGGAAGATGTTCGACGCGCCTGACGCGGTTCCGTATAGAGGTTTTTGGCCCACTGCGGATGAAATTAAAAACTTGGGTGTGGGCTTTTCAATATCTTTAAGACAAGCGGAACAGTTGATTTCAAGATTGGAGAAAGGCGAAAAAGTTAAAGTGAAAGGATATATTAAAGCGAGGTTCTTTGATAGTTGGCTGGAAGTGGTTACGGGGGTAATAAGGGGAGAGAAAAAACCGGAGGAAGAAGTTCTTTTAATTGCTCATCTCTGCCATCCAAAGCCAAGCGCAAACGATAACGCTTCTGGCTCAGGGCTACTCATAGAAATCGCAAAAACATTAAAGAGACTAATTGACCGTGGAAAAATTTCGAAACCTGATAGAACGCTGAGATTTATGTGGGTTCCAGAATACTATGGAACCATTGCTGTAGTCTCCGAGAAAATGGAACGGCTTGGGAAAATAGTTTCTGTGATAAATTTGGATATGGTTGGAGAAAATCAAGATCTTTGTGGTTCAACAATTACAATTACAGAGACACCGCTATCTCTTCCATCATTTCTACCATTCCTATTAGGGGATTTCATTGAAGAAGAAGCTAAAAGAGAACTAAAACAGTTTGGCGGAACAGACGCCCTCTACACATTAAGATTTAAAGGTACCGCCTATTCCCATGGAAGTGATCACGACATTTTTGTAAACGTTGATTTACGTGTCCCCGCCGCCGCTATTATCTGTTGGCCTGACAAATTTTACCATTCAAGCGAAGACACCATAGATAAGGTTGATCCAAGAGTACTTGAAAAAATAGGGGTTGCAGCCACATGCACAGCCTTAATTTGTGCTAATCCAAATTCCAAATACGCTTTAAGACTAGTTGGTAGAACTCTTAGAGAAACCTTGATGAAACTGAAAAGACTTGAAGAAAAAGCTTTGATGTCAAAGGATAAGCGGGAACTTTTCCTACTTTATAGATCTGCTTCCATACTTAAGGAATGGGGACACCGCGCAGTTTCGTCTCTACTCTTAGTTTTTGAAAGTGAAGCTTTAGAAAATCTGATAAATGAAAGTATTAGTGAAATAGACGATGTTGCTCTTAGAACAGAGAACAAAATAAAGATGATTGCTAAGTCGCAAGGTTTTGACGTGGAGGAATACGAACTTAGTGACAAAGAGAAAGATGCGCAAAAAATATATCCTGTTAAGAAGTTTAGAGGCCTTCTTCCATCAAGAATTCTCACAGAACAGAAAGATGAGCAAAAGGCCCTCTTCTACCTCAAAAAAATAGAGAAGGAAGACATTTTAATGGCGCAAATCCCAGAAATCATCAACCTAATGGATGGAAAACACTCCATTTTCGACATATATCTTATGTTGTTCGCAGAATACGGTAAGGCAAACTTAGAGGACATAAAACACCTATGTGACGACCTAAAAGACCTAAAACTAATAGACTATTTAAAAAACCGTAAAACATCCTTATTTTTTGATATGTAGAAAGATTAAAAGAAGGACAGTAAATTAAAGTCAAAACTTTTTTAAAGTTATATTTTTCAGAGCTATATCACGCTACCCCATTTTACCAGCTTTCACCTATAAATTTACAGTTCAACAAATATAAAAATTTGCGATTTTGATTCAATAAGAACAGCGTTTTAGTTTTAACTCTTTGTAGGTTTTATCTTAAATTTTAGAACCTATTTATTTTGGTTCCTACATTCTTGGAGTTGGATTTTAGGAAGTTGCAATAGCGAAGAGATGAGTTTATTTTGTGAGTTGTTTCTTTGCCCATGTTAATATTTTTTCAGATGTTTCTATTATTGTTTTTACGTCTTCTCTGGTTATTGCTGCGTACGGTTCATATCTTGCCCTGCTTCTAATCATTAAGCATAAATTAAATTTCGAAGCTATATCTCTACTTAATTTACCAGATACCACATATTCTTTTGCAAATATTTGAATTATACCTCCGTGGGTTGAAGGTATAGATTTTCCCGCCCAGCGAATCATTGCCCTTAATATTAATTCTAATGAATTATATCCGATGTCTGCGGCAATCCTATAGTCCCCTCTTTTAAAATCTTCTTTTGCATGATTTAAATAATGTTCCGCTAAAGATAGATATCCTTCAACTTCTTTTCTAATAGCATTTTTTAAAGACAATTTATAAAGCACCTCTCCCTCTTTTAAAACACTTTGCAAAAAACCGTATTCTTTTAGATATTCAAACTCCCACAAACTCATAAAAAACGGCTCAATAACCTCCCCGGTTTTTTCAAGAGTTTCAACCCATATATTACCAGCAGACTTAGCAATCTTACGTGGATCATCTGATGTAACTATCAAGAGGTCCACGTCACTATCCTTACGCGGCCTACTTTTTACAGTACTGCCATACAATATGACCAGGACTATATCATCACTGAAATTCTTCAACAATTTATCCTTAAATAGTTTTGCTGCCCTTCTCTTAGATTCCACAACTCCTAAAATATCAACATTTCCGCTAATTTTACGTTCACCCCACATAGAACCTTCAGCACAATTGTTACACAATAGTATGTAAGAACATCAATTATTTAAAAGTCATTAACGTTACAAATTATTCATGAGCTTTGATAAAGTGGGAAAGTGTTTTGGCCAAAGAAAAGTGATGAAGGTTCTGTTAATATGCATAAAATCTAATTAGATTTAACACTTACAATGTACTATCTCGAAAAATATTTTTAAAAAGTTGGTCGGTGTTTGATGCTGGCGATAGGGCTTGACTATATTGCAAGAAAGTGAGAACTGTAGAAACACCTTCAATTTTTTAGTATACGTAGAAGGATTGAAAAGCAAAACTTCACATATCCTGTCTCTTATACACATCT
>JAEOSG010000240.1 GCA_016840485.1 Candidatus Baldrarchaeota archaeon | reverse complement strand
GAAAAAAGTAAAACTCTAAACCTTGCAGTTGAAGACCGTGTTTTGATAAGGTTCACCGTGGTGGGTGCTCCCGATAATTCTATACATTTTTACATGGTCTATCCTAACGGAACTGCCAGAGATTTTGGAAAACAAGGGGAATTTGGTTTCAGTTTCATCTGCGATTTAGAAGGCGAATATTTTCTATGTTTTTCTAATGTTGACTCGTCTACAGACAAGCTTGTAACCCTAGACTATGAAGTTCAACATTACATTTTTGGTATTCCGCAAATGCTTTTCTTAACTATACTAATTGTGGTTGTTAGCATGATAGCTGTGGCAGCCTTCATATTGATGGGAAAGCCCCACTAGAAAAGCATTATAGAAACAAGTGTTTTCACGAAGAAACGGAGATTCCCCCGCAAATTCCCTATTTTTCTTAAATGTCCTTGAAGATAACACCATGCTAATGATCGGGTTATGAACGTGTAAAAGCTTTGCTTATTTTTGTTGACCAATTTTTAACCTTATTTGGCGAGGAGTTTCTGTACTGCCTTATTGCTTCATTTTGAAAATGGATGGTCATTAATGTTTCGGAGAGGAAATGTAGATTGTATGTGTTGACCAATTTACTTAGTATTTCAATTTCGAGTGGGCCAAAATTGGGGTCCATTAAAGATATAGCATCAGAAAGATCCTTTATCAGTTTTGATTGGAGTTTCATTTTTTCTTCTTCCCCTTTTTCTTTTTTGTATCTAAAAACTCTGTCCCGGTGGGCTTTGAGTTTGTAGAGAAATAATAACTCCTTTATTGGAACGTATAGGAAAATATTGTCGATAAATTTTTGGCGGTGCCACTTGTGGTTGAGGCAAATATCATAGGGAAGTAGTTTGGTTCTATCCTCGTGAAATCTGTTTTCAAAGTTGGATGAAATGATATCTAGGATTATTTTTTCGCCATGGTCTATTCTTTTTGCATATCGTGAGAAAGTTTCGTCTCTAAGTTCCGTGTCTGGTATCCATCCGCATCTTTCTTGAGCCAGAGTTGTCACTTTAGGAACATCTTCGTGTCTTATTACTATATCGATGTCTATTGATTCCATGTAGGGGTTATACGCATATACAGCCCATCCTCCTACGATAACTGCTCTTATGTTGCTATTCTGTAGGTAGAGATTTAAGCGAAGTAGCTCATTTTTTGATAGTCTTCTGGCTATGCTTGCCCGATCATCTTGACGGTTCAATTCTTCTGCCTCTGAGGCTTGTGTAGATCTCGATGGCTAATTCTCTACCGATGTCACCATAGCAGATTAAATCGATTATTGTTTGGGTTTCTGAACAGATTTTGAAGTTGCCAATTTCTCTTGATTCGGTTAAAATGTCTTCTGAATCTGGTTGATAGATCTCCAGATGGACGCCGTCTCCTTTTTTGAAGAAATCATTTGGGAAGAATTGTTTAGCTTGTTCGTAGTTATCGATGTAGAGTTGCACAACATCGTACTTCTTTATGTATGAGGAATATCTTCTAGCGGCGCTAAATAACGTAAATGCGTATTGAATTCGGCGTTCTTTGCATAGGTCTCTTAGAAGGGTTTCAACTTCTTCAACGTTGCCATATTTGCTTGATAATGAAAGATCTTGGGTTTTTAAGGAGTACATTGAACGTGACCATGATATCTCGTTTAGCAGTTTCCAAGGTTCCGCCAAGATAAGTTTCCGTCCTCTATAAATCACAATTCCCTGTTCCCGTAAGTAGTTAATAATCTTATTTACGTGACCTATTGAAACTTTAGTTTTGTTTGATATCTCAAATTGAGTTGTTTCGCTTTGTATAAGTAAATGTCTTAATACCCGTAGGGCTTTTGGTGATGAAAGAGAAAATTTTTTGCGCGGGTAGAGGCGGAGTATTGGGAGTTTAGTAGAGAATAGAGTAGGAAATATATGTGTAAGAGGAGATATCACAACTTCGAAGAAAAGTTTATTATTTTTGACGAAGTAAGCGATTACGCCCAATTTTTTTCTTAATTTTTCATTAGCTCTGTAAAGTAGTCGTTTTACTTGAGGTGAAAATGCTTTTTTGGGGATAACAACGTATGCGGAATCATATTCTTCGGAAGCTAAAGTGAAATATCCGATTATTTGATAGATAGATCTGATAATTTCCGAAGGGTATCTGGAACTTTTTACTTCAATGAATATTTTTTCTCCGTTACTTTGGAAAACGATGTCTGGTCCATATACTTGATCTGGCTTTACTTCAGTTTCTATTCTTATTGATGGAATTTCCTTCTTTATTGCATTAACAAATGATTTCTTAAGATTGCGATGGCTGATTCGCTGATTTTTGATAGACATACGGTGAAAACTTTCACTCTTTTGGTATATAAAGTTTCACTTATTAGTGAAATTCCAGATAAGTGGTGAATAGTTTCACTCTTAGATACTTTATTTTTCACTTTTTAGTGAAAATGAATTCTGTATGCCGTGATTTCTTCGGCTTTTGTTATTTTTTATTAGAATACATCTGCCAAAATGAAGACCTACTGTTCTTCAGAAAACGTAAATAAACATGAACATATTAAAAAATAGTCGGAATCAGGCAAAAGTGGCCGGGATGAGCATTCTGGCTATGTATCTCAAATCTTGTTTATAAAGTTGTAAATCATTTATACTGATTCCCAATTAACATTTAAGCGACAGTGGAAAAAATGCTTGTTACAAATAAAGAGTTGTTATTACCCGCTATGCAAAAAGCCTACGCTGTAGGAGCCTTCAACATTCAAAACCTAGAAAGCCTTTTAGCTGTTGCAGAGGCTGCAATTGAAGAGAAATCTCCTGTGATAGTTGCTGTGACACCAAGCTCTATAAAGTATGGTGGCTTAGCCTACTTAACACAAATTGTTAGAACAGCTGCAGAATCAGCGCCAGTGCCTATGTCGCTTCACTTAGATCATGGCAAAGACTTTGAAACGGTTTCCAAATGTGTTGAAGCGGGATTCACATCGGTTATGATTGATGGTTCCTTCTTAAAGTTTGAAGAAAACGTTGCTTTAACAAAGCGTGTTGTAGACCTTGCCCACGCAAAAGGAGTTTCTGTTGAAGCTGAGCTTGGAAGACTTGCGGGTGTTGAAGAATCAACAGTTGAAGAGAGAGAAGCAGTTTTAACTGACCCAGACTCGGCTAAAGAGTTTGTTGAACAAACAGGTGTAGACACCTTAGCTGTTGCCATCGGCACTTCCCATGGAGCCTACAAGTTTAAGGGTGAAGCCAAACTCGACTTTGAAAGACTGAGGCTCATCAGAGAAAGAGTTAATATACCGCTGGTTTTGCATGGAGCTTCCAGCGTACCCCAATGGATTATCCAAAAGGCTGTTAAATACGGCGCTGAA
>JAEOSG010000239.1 GCA_016840485.1 Candidatus Baldrarchaeota archaeon | reverse complement strand
GAACAATATTCTCATAGGTTTTGGTTCCGACCAACTGATCGATCTTCTCATAGTTCTTTTTGGAAAAAAAGGGGTTACGACAATTCACCCAACTTATACCTACTATAGAGCGAGATGCGAGTTATACGGTGTTCCTTACAGATTTACTTTATTTGACAAAAACCTTAACATTAATATGAACGAGTTAAAGAACTGTCTAAGAAAATCAAGCATGTTTATACTCTGTTCACCTAATAATCCAACCGGACATGTAATTTCAGAAAATATTATTGAAGATATTGCTGAAGAATTTAATGGAATAATTGTGTTAGATGAAATATATGCCGAATTTTCCGATACACAGTTCCATAAGCTTCCTCTTGAAATGAAAAACGTCGTCGTTATAAGATCTTTTTCAAAGGCTTTCGGCGCAGCAGGCATTAGACTCGGTTATCTCGTAGCATCAAAAAAACTAATGGAAATATTGAGAAAATGTCAACAACCATATCCAGTTACTGGATTCTCACTTAAATACGCGTCTCTTTTATTAGATGAAGTAGATTACTTCAAAGAACTATGGAAACAAATTAAAGAGACTAGAAAATGGTTCTATGAAGAACTTAAGAAATTTAAGAATATACACGTCTTCCCATCACAAACTAATTTTGTCTCGTTTGGAAGTTTCATTGATGGAATGAAACTTTATGAAGAATTTGCCAAGAAAGGATACCTAATCAGGATTTTCAGCAACATGATGGGATTTAAAACATTAACTAGAGTGACCATAGTTCCAAAAAATATTCTCGAAGGCTTCATTAAAGATTTCTCAGAGTTGATGAAAAATGCAATATAGATTGCTTGTAACCTCCAAAGGAAAAATGTTCTGCAGGTCCGACATGGTAAATGCCCTTAAAGATGTTGATGCCGTAGTAATGGATATCGACGGAACTCTCGTAGACACCCTAGGCTCCTATACTAAGGCTATAATAAAAACTGTAAACTTTTTCCTACAAAAATTGGTAGGACTAACTGTTTCCGATAACTTGTTGAATAAAGCTATACACAAACTTAGGCTGACCGGAGGTTTTAACAACGATTGGGACACCACATATGTAATAATAATGGGAGTTTTAAGCGGACTTAGTGACAAAGAACTAGCTAAGATCGCCAATTCACTAGAAAATGACAACATACCGAGCCAACCAATCATTAGTGTCAGGAAAAAGGACATTAGTTCTTATCTAATGAACCTTCTAAGTTCTGTTAACAATAGTGGACTTGATTCAATAGAAAAGGAGATTCGAGAAATATGTTGCAGAGAATCAAAGTATAAACATCTAGAGGAGATTAAAAGGTTCCTTGGTTATCCAAGTAAATTTAACGAAAGCATTTTAGCAGCAGTTTTTGACGAAATTTACTACGGTTCCAAACTGTATTCTAAGCTGACCGGAAGAAAGCCCCTTCTCGGATCTGAAGAAGGACTTATAAAAAATGAAAAAATAATCGTAAATAAATCTGTTTTAAACTTTCTGAAAAATAAAACAAATACAAAACTTGGTATAGTTACTGGAAGGCCAAGAATATCAGCAGAAATAGTCCTAAAAGACATTTTTGAAGATTTCTTTAAACCAGAGGCCCTTATATTTTTTGAAGACGTTCTTATAAAAACTAATGAAAAAGGAAAAGATACGTTTAATCTACTATTAAAACCCGACCCATACGGTTTAAAATTGAGTTTAAAAGCATTAGAACCTTATATTCTCGCCGCATATGTAGGCGACTCTGTTGAAGATGCACTCATGGTTCAAAGAGCAAATGAAAACGGAGAAAAAGTTGTTTTTATAGGTGTCTACCGCTACACGCTTGACCTTGAAAGCACAATAAGGACTTTCATGAAAATGAATGCTGCGGCTATAATTCCTACTGTAAATGAGCTAAAAATACTTCTAGGGGGATAGTTATGAGAAACAGCTTTGTAGAGAGAGAAACACTTGAAACAAAAGTTAAAGTAAAATTAAAACTGGATGGATCGGGCATATTTGACATTAAAACCCCCGTACCGTTTCTTAATCACATGTTGAAGACTTTATGTTTACATAGCATGATGGATCTTGTAGTAGAAGCCTCTGGAGACCTAGCACACCATATCATAGAGGACACAGCACTAGTGATTGGTAAAGCAATTGGAAAAGCCCTTGGAGATAGAAAAAATCTGAAACGATTCGGCTATGCTAGAGTTCCAATGGATGAAAGTTTAGCTGAAGCAGCTGTAGATCTAATTAAAAGACCCTATGCTGTAACACGACTTAAGATTTCCTGTGAAACCATAGAAGGCTTTGACTCAAAAATGGTAGCACACTTCATTAACAGCCTAGCTTACTCAATACCAGCTACTATACATGTAAACGTCATTTACGGATATAATGATCATCACAAGACAGAAGCAGCCTTTAAAGCTCTAGCTTTAGCATTTAAAGAAGCATGGACAATAACAGGCACATTAGCCAGCGTTAAAGGTGCATACGAATGAAGATATTCATAGCTGATACAGGCGTTGGAAACATTCACAGTTTAAAAACTGCGCTAAGAAAATTGGGAAATGAAGTTCTCATAGGGCTTTCAACAAATATGATAGAAAACGCAGATGGAATCATCTTACCTGGTGTCGGAAACTTTAACAGCGCATTGAAAAGATTAAAAACAATTAAAACAAAGCTTATTGAAAGCATTCTTTCAGGCGTACCATTTCTTGGAATATGTCTAGGCTACCAACTATTATTTGAGGAGAGTCAAGAAGGAACTAAGAAAGGCTTTGGCATCTTCAAAGGTAAAGTTGTAAAATTTCCAAGCAGCGTTAAAATACCTCACATTGGTTGGAATACCCTTGAAAATATAAAATCTGACCCTATAGTCGAGGGAGTCAACGAGGGTAGTTATGTTTATTTTGTCCATTCATATTATCCAAAACCCTTTGAACCAATAGTTATTGCCGAGACGCATTACGGTATTAGATTTCCAAGTATAGGTGGAAAGAACGGAATTTACGGTGTCCAATTTCATCCAGAACGTTCAGGCAAGGTAGGGGCAAAAATACTCTCTAATTTTTGCAAGGTGATTAAAGGATGATGATCATACCAAGCATAGACCTAATGAATGGTAAAGTTGTAAGGTTGATTCAAGGAAAGACTTGTTGTATGAAAATATACAATTTTAATCCCATTAAGCTAGCTGAGGAATTTCTTGAAAAGGGAGTAGACCTTATACATGTAGTAGACCTTGATGCTGCCTTAGAAAGAGGCAACAATAGAAATATAATTTTGGATATGGTTTCGAGAGGTTTCCCTCTTCAAGTGGGTGGAGGGATCAGAAATATTAAGACAGCAATTTCAC
>JAEOSG010000019.1 GCA_016840485.1 Candidatus Baldrarchaeota archaeon | reverse complement strand
AGAGATAAAATCTGCTCCTGCAAGCACCGACATTAACATCATCGGAACTTTATCATAACCTACTTGAACATCAAGAAACTTTGAATCTGAAACAGACCAACCAGCATCAACAGGAATACCATAATATTTGTAAAGTTGAATTAAAGCAACTGACATTAAAACTGCTTCAGGGGCACCAGCAGCAAAATCCCCTTTTCTTAAATCCAATATAAACGCTCTAACAAGAGAAATAATCGGCAGTCCTGGATTAATTAGCTGTGCCAAAGTTATCCAAGCCAAATTTTCGGCATTCTGAATAACCAACGTTCCAGCTAAGCTTGCAGGTGCTGTACCTCCTGCCATAGGCGCGGAACCTATGCTACAAGGTAAACCTAGATTTGCACAGTACCTAAGGATTCTAAGGTTATGTTTCGAGGAGGTTAAAGGACTAACGGCTCCTCCATCCCCAGTTATTATAGGTTTCTTCACTAATTCATCTAAACCACCAACTATGGCGCTTGCCATCTTAATGGTATAAACCATGCCTTCATATGAATGTGCGCAAACTATGAAATGTTTTTCAATGTTTTCCAGCGAAATTTTATTTCTATAAATGTCTCTTATTTCTAAGGGAACATCTTGCGGATTTACCAACGGTATGTAAACATGTATATTCTCAAGAGTACTTCCAAGCTTTGCAAAGTTCTCCACATCTTTGATAGTAGCTTCCCTTATTTCACCCGTGCTTAAGTCCTCCACGAAATATGCTCCCTCAGGGGTATGAACATAACTTTTACCAGTACCTATCTCTAAGTTGTACTTTCGATTTCTAGCATAAAGCTTTATTTTCCTTGGACATTTTCTTATAGCCTCTTTGATGAGGCTTTCCGGAATTTTAACAACTTTAGACCTATAATTCACTTTGGCACCATTTTCATCAAAAATCTCTAAAGCTTTTTTATCATCAAATTTAATTCCGGTTTTTTCAAGTACATCAAGAGTTGCAAAATGTATCTTTTCAATGCCCTCTTTTGACAATACTTTTAATGTAATCAAAGTGCTTCCTCCAAAGCCATAATATACATCATAATTATAAGAAAACATCTTTATAATCGATTTTGTATACAAAACTCCTACATAACAATTGACAGACATTTAAGATTCCAATATTATATGGGAAAAAATAAGGTGAATTAGGTAAATAAGTTAAGTTTAGCTGCAGTGGCTATAGTACATTAACAGGAAATTAAGCCACTCTGTTTCGGTTGCAAACGGCACTTCAGCATAGTATTCTCCATCTAGCCAAGGGTTATTGTACATTGCCGATTTTGACGGAGGGAAGTATATACCTAACCCATGTACGGACATTTCTTCTAGCTGTAGGCTTGAATTTACATAAACAGCGCTTTTTATACTATCTAAAAGTGTTTCCGCTATAGTTCTTAGTTTATCATTTTGAGAAAAGGTGCCTATTGTTTCTACAAATGTGTAAAGGTCTATATAGGCTTCCCAGCCATACTCAGCCCATGGAAGGATTCCTTTACCTCTTCCCGCAGTTATGGCACCTAAATATGAATCGATATCTTCCTCTAATGTCTGCAGAAATCTATTTAGATTTTCTACTAGTTGATCTATTTTTCCTAGGTCGATTGCAGAAAGTGTTGGGAAACTTCCACGTGTTGCAGCCATGTTTTCTTTAACATAGTAACCTACGTATTCGTCAACAACAATTTTAGCAAAGGCGTCTGCGTCAATATCTGGACTATTTACAAGCTGTTCTAATATCTCGTCATAAGGATACCCTTCAAGCGCTACGTAGCCTTCCGAACCAACAAGGTAGCTAACTAAATCCTTGTAGTAATAAGCTACTTCGATCATACCTTGCAAACATGCATCAAAAGCCAAGATATCAATCCTAAATCTCTTTTTCTTACATACACTCTGAAGCGCTTCAACTAATTCGTAATGATGTAGATATCCCCTTTTCCCTGTTCCTGTGTTTTCGTCAACACAAGAACCAACAAAATCGTTCCCATGGTTCCATATGTCCAAAAAGTAGTGTTCCGCTGGAAAATTCTTTATAACGTAATTAAGGAATGTCTTCACAGTTTCAGGATCGCCCATGTCAACTTCAATACCATTGATAGGTGAACCTTCGGGAAGTACACGCTTTCCTTTTTCTATTTTGTAAATGTATGCTGGTTCTTCTAATCTATCGCATAGAACAATTATGTTAACATACTCTGTTGATCCGATTTTCATCATTTCTCCCATATCGATGTCCGCGAAGGGATCTAGGTTATTGTCGGCATCCATATAGACCATAAAAGTCCATTTAGCGGTTTTTGAGTTTGAATTTGAAGGTTGGGCTGAAGCTTGCGTAAAGCTGATACTGAATACCAAAACGAAAAGAAAAATCACTGTCAATATTTGACATGTTTTTCTGCTCAATTTTACTCTCCCCTAACTCCTTTTGTCGTAAATAAATGAAAGGGATAGTATATATAAAATTTGTCTTTAATACGACCTGAATTAATAATGATCATTAATATTTATATGTGATGTATTAGAAATAAATGAATTGTTTATAATGCTTAAATATAATATACAACTATAATCGACCAATATCAATCATGTATATGATAGGGGAGAAAGTCCAAGCTGTAACGTATAAGTAAGCGGGGGTTCGATGCTTGGGGCCACTTTTAAAATTTAGAAGGAGAATTAAACTTTCAATTCTTGATAAAGAATCTATAGAGAGAATACACTTAACATCTCTACAAATACTTGAGAAAATCGGAATTAAGATATACAGTGAAGAAGCCTTAAACGTATTAAAAAATACGGGATGTCAAGTAGATGAAAAAGAGAAAATAGCAAAAATACCGTCACATCTAGTTGAGGAAGCCTTAAGAAAATGTCCTAAAAACTTCAAACTCTATGCTAGAAATCCTCAGTATGATCTTCCCCTAAATGGGGAGCAAACCTACATTTTCACAAACGGTACATGCACCTTAACCATAGATCTAGAAACTGGAGAAAGAAGGAGATCCATCAAGGACGATCTCGTTAAAACAGCTATATTAACCGATGCCTTGGAGGGAATGCATGGATACTTTCCTATCGTAGTGCCCTCTGATTATCCAGGATATTTACATGGTTTACATGAATTAGAAGCATCATTAAACTATACGGAAAAACATGTTATGTTGGGTTCAACGTCGATGCGAGAAGAAGCAAAACTACAAATTAAAATGGCTGAAACTGTTGTCGGCGGGGAAGAGGAGCTACGTAAAAGACCTATAATATCTAGCTTATTTTGCGTCACTCCACCCTTAAAACTAGACAAAGAAGCAACAGAGGCAACATTAGAGTTCGCTAAGGTTGGAATACCGGTCAGAATAATGAGTATGCCTCTACTAGGCATGAGTTCCCCTGTGACACTTGCAGGTGCTTTAAGCATGGCCAACGCCGAAATACTAGGCTTACTAACGATAATCCAATTAGCTTATCCTAAAACACCAATAATGTATGCAGTTGACCCTATGGGAATGGAGCCGAAAAGAGGTAATTTTGCACCTTGTTTACCAAGTGCAATATTGATTAATTGCGCTGGTATACAGCTTGCCAAAGAATATTATGGTCTTCCTTGTGGAGATGGTTTTAGTTCAGCTTCCAAAGTACCTGATCCACAAGCAGCATATGAAAACGCTTTGACAGCATTTTGCATGATGGCAGCAGGTGCAGATGTCATATCTGGTCCCGGTGGATTGGAGAGTTATAATGTTCTCTCCTATGAGCAATTCCTCATAGATTACGAAATATGTACAATGATATTCAGTATATTAAATGGTTTTGAAGTTAATGATGAAACCTTAGCTTTGGATTTGATGATTAAAAAGGGACATGAGGGAGTTTTCATAAGTGAGAAGCATACTCTTAAACATTTCCGTGAACTATGGGTTCCTATGATAGCGGATTTCAATTCCTATGAAATGTGGGTAAAAGAGGGAAGCAAAGATATGGTTCAGAGAGCAAAGGAAAAAGTTAAGGAGATCTTAGAAACACATAAACCAACACCACTAGAACCGGAAATACAAGAAAAACTAAAAGAAATACTCAAAGAAGGGGAAGAAAAAATACCTCACTAAAATTTTAATTTATTCAGCCACATATAATGCAACTAGAAAATAAAAGGAACACGGTGTTAAAAATTTTCAAAGCTGTAGGAACTTACCTACTATTCTTAACAGTGTATACCGATTTTAACGTCTTCAAAGTTTCTTCTTCAGTTAAATCTTTATTCATCAAGGTGTAATCTTTTAGCTTTTTTAGGTTTGTAGTAACTGTGTAGTAAAATCCCCAATCGTCTGCTAACAATTTTGCTATCCTTTTTGCATTAATGGTATCTTTATCGGTGTCTCCAACTGTATGTGCTCTGAGTAAAACTATGGAGTCCTTTAGATCTTTTTCGTTTATTTCAACGATTTGCATTTTTCAAGCAGCAGTTCAGCTAACGGTATTGTTGGGTAATCTACTTCCAATCTTCCTCGAAAATCTATATCGTGACACATTTCCAGCTTGTCAAAAAACACATCCACGTGAAATCTGTCTTGCGGTTCATGGTATATGTGTCTCTTCTCCCATCCCCCGGTTAGGAGAAGACCTCTATCAGGGTTGTAACCTAGTTCCTCAAAGAATTTCCTAACCTCTTTCCTATACTTACCGTAGCTCATAAGATCTATATCTGTGAATTCCTGTCCCCCTCCGAGCCGTTTAAGTCTGCGGTGTAGTTCTTCAAAACCTTTACTGTGGATTCTTATGGCTAGAGCCCCCATGATTCTGAGAGGTATTCCCCTACTGTTTGCCTTTTCTACTAATTCTTTTGCTTGGGTAATAAAGACTTCAGATGGAACTTTTTTGTCAGAATTGTTATTAGAAGTCATTATATTTACCACTCTACTTAGTAATCGTACATTGCACCTTCTAATATATGATTTTTTCCAATATAAAATCGTTAAGTTTTTTTACTAACATCTCCGTGTTGCTGGCATTTTAGTCCTATTAAGGCAAATGAAGGACTACTTTACCAACCAACCATTCTCTTTACCACTTCATCCGGGACTTTACCTTCTTCTACGTCTTTTATAGCTTCTTCTATGATTTGTAGTCCCTTTTCGAGTTCTTCTTCACTTATTGTCAGTGGAGGAGCTATTCTAAGAACAGACTTGCCAAAATGTATCAACACTAATCCCTTTTCCCAACATCTCCAATCAACTTTAAGAGCTTCTTCTCTGGCCGGTTTCTTTGTTTTTCGGTCCTTCACCAAGTCTACACCTATCATGAGTCCTTTGCCTCGAACATCCCCTATTAATTCATGTTTGTCCATCATTTCTCTAAACCGTTTCATAGCATATTCGCCCAGTCTTGCAGCTCTTTCATAAAGTCGTTCTTCTTTCATCACATCTATGGTTGCAATTGCTGCCGCGCAGGAAAGTGGATTTCCTTCGGTTGTGAATAGATGGGCTGGCGCTTCCCAAGACTCCATAATTTCTCTTTTAGCTACAAGTGCGCTTAAAGGCATTCCCGAAGCTATGGCTTTCCCCAATATCATTATATCCGGTTCAATGTTCCAGTGGTTGACGGCAAACCATTTTCCGGTACGGCAAAAACCGGTTTGAACCTCTTCGGCTGCAAAAAGTATCCCATGTTTCTCACAAAGCTTCTTTAATTTAGGCAGATAGTCGTCTGGTGGAACTATTACTCCTGCATCACCTTGTATGGGTTCAATTATCATGGCCGCAACTTCTTCAGGGGGAATTACCGTATCAAAGAGTTCTTCAATGAAACCTAAACAATATAGTCCGCAGTCAGGGTATTCGAGATTAAATATGCACCTATAGCAATCAGGGTAAGGAACATGATATATCTCTGGTAAAAAGGGTCCTAGCCTTCTTCTCATTCGCAAAGTTATAGCTGATAAAGATAAGGCTCCATATGTTGTTCCATGATATGATTTTAGAAATGAAACAATTTTTGTTCTGCCAGTGTAGCTTCTAGCTAACTTTATGGCTCCATCATTACAATCCGATCCAGACAGTCCATAAGAGACTTTTTTCGCAAAATTTCCAGGAGTTATTTCTACAAGTCTCTCTGCTAACTCTACAGCTTTTTCATAATATGTGTATGCCAACGTATTATGGATAAATTGATCACATTGCCTTTTTATTGCTTCAACAACCCTTGGGTGCCGGTGCCCAATGTTTGTGGTAGCGGCTCCGCAAAGAAAGTCTATGTATTCGTTTCCGTCAAGATCCCATATTTTAGTCCCTTCAGCTTTAGCAACGGCAAGTGGAAAGTAGCTGACTCTTGTGGAAGGCGATAACAATTCCGAGTCTCTTTTTACTAATTTTTCGCATAAATCCACTTTCTTCCCCAAATATATCATCCCCTGTATGTAGAATTAAACAACATTGATGATTTAAGTTATTACATTTTCAAAAATTTCTTATAAAACTTCTCCTAAAATCATGATAAAACTTCTAACTTCATATGAATATATTTTAAAAACTTTAAGAGTGCATTGCGTTAAGTTTCTCTAGTTCAAATGTTTAATGCCTAAAAAATATGTGATTGATTTAAAGAAAGAGAAAGTTTGTTGCAATTGCGATTTTTAAGCGCTATTATTATCTATGTCGGAGAGTTTTACCTGGAAGAACACCTGTATGCTCGCCATTCTCCACAACTATCTTTCCATTTACGATTACATATTCTATTCCTTCGGGATACTGATGAGGATTTTGATAGGTTGCTTTATCTATAATCTTAGCTGGGTCAAATATTACTATGTCTGCCCACATACCCTCTAGTATAAGTCCTCGGTCTTTTAATCCCAGTTTTTGCGCTGGGAAAGATGTCATTTTCCTCACTGCTTCTTCAAGCGTTAAAACCTTTTTCTCTCTAACGTATCTTCCAAGAACCCTAGGATATGTTCCATAAAACCTAGGATGAGGTTTCCCTGCGCCTAATACTCCATAGGGTGCAACAGCCCAAGCATCGGTTGCTACCATTTGAAGAGGACTCTTCATTACTCTAACAATGTCTTCTTCATCCATCATGAAAAGTACTATGGTTACTCTTCCATCTTCTTCCAATAATAAATCACATACCGCATCAAGTTCATCTTTGCCCTTTATTTTTGCTATTTCCGCTACGTTCTTCCCCTCTAAATGCTTGTTTTTCTCCGTGACAACAGAACTTATATATATGTTTTCCCAGCCGCAATCAGCAACAAAGTTTTCCCATCCAGGAAGCCCTTGCTCAATATCTCTTCTTATTTTTTCACGTTCCTTCGGATCTCTCAACCTTCTGAGCATTTCCTCTACTCCTCCAACATGCACCCAAGGCGGTAGCACAGCTGATAGAGAAGTCATGCCAGCTCTATATGGATACTGATCACATGTTACATCTACCCCTCTTTTTCTCGCCTCCTCCATTAACTTCAATGTTTCCTTGGTTTTACCCCAATTAGACTTGCCAGCTGCTTTGTGATGTGATATTTCCACCGGAACACCTGCTTTTTCCCCAATATATATGGCCTCTTTCACCGCCTCTATTAACGTACCTCCTTCTCCTCTTATGTGAGAAACGTATATTCCTCCGTATTTTGCTACAACCTTGCAAAGCTCTACTAATTCCTCTGTCTTCGAATATACTCCTGGTGGGTAAATTAATCCTGTGGACATTCCAAACGCTCCAGCTTCCATAGCTTCAGCAACTAATTTCTTCATTTCATCAAGTTCCTCTGCCGTTGGTTCTCGATCATCAAAGCCCATAACAGCTATTCTGACCGTACCGTGACCAACTAAAGGAGCAATATTGGCTGCCATTTCGATTTCTTCTAGTTTGTTCAAATATTCCTCAAAAGTGTTCCATGTCACCTCTAGTTCAGCATCGGAAGGTAGAAATGCTTCAATGTGCTTCATAAAGAGGTCTTTTGTAGCTGGATTTACTGGAGCAAGACTCGAACCACAGTTACCTATAACCAGCGTTGTTATACCCTGCCTTATGGTACTCTCAAGTTTAGGATTGAAAAATACGCTTATATCAGAGTGATTATGCATATCTATAAATCCTGGAGATACTATTAACCCCTCGGCGTCTAATATTTTTTCGGCATCAGCTGAATCTAAACGGCCAATTTTCTCTATCTTACCATTCTTGATTCCTATATCTGCTTTAAACCAAGGGTTTCCAGTTCCATTAACTATTTTCCCATTTTTAATAAGCAAGTCAAATACCATATTACTCACCCTTCCGCCTCTTTAAAAAACGTTAACTAAAATATAAGCAATTCATACGTAAATAATGTTACTCCCATTTTTATCAAAATTTTACAAAAAAGAAAGTATTTTAAGAATAAAGATGACACATTACAAATCTGTCTTTGTTAACTTTTACAAGTGGTGGTTCCTCTTTTTTACAAATATCTTTTGCATATGGGCAACGGGGATGAAATCTACAGCCAGGCGGAATATGTATCGGTGTTGGCACCTCACCTTTAATCGGTATTTTCCTTATCTTAACTCTTGGATTTGGAACCGGAATAGCGTCTATTAACGCTTTAGCATAAGGATGCATAGGTTCATCGATTATTTTCAATGTATCTCCTTGTTCAACTATTTTACCCAAATACATAATTGCTAGTCGGTCACAAACATATTTTGCTGTAGCTAAATCGTGAGTTATGTATAGATAGGATAGATTAAGTTCCTCCTTTAGATCAAGCATGAGGTCTAGTATTCCTGCTCTAATTGAGACATCCAACATTGATACTGGCTCATCAGCTACAACAAGTTTAGGCCTTAGTATTAAAGCTCTTGCTATAGCTACTCTTTGCCTTTGACCTCCACTTAACTCATGTGGATACCTATATAGGAATTCCTCTGGAGGCGTCAAACCTACTTTTTCAAGCATTTCATAAACCATTTCAAGTCTTTCTTCCTCACTATTCCCTATTTTCTGTAATTTTAATGGTTCCTTAATGATATCACAAATAAACATACGTGGATTTAACGACTCATACGGGTCTTGAAAGATTATTTGCATTTCTTTCCTGAGCTTTCTCATCTCTTTTTTATCTATCGAGAGGATATCTATGCCTTTGAAGTAAATTTTACCGTCTGTTGGTTCTATTAATCTAAGTACTAATCTTGCTGTGGTAGTTTTTCCACATCCTGACTCACCTGCTAAACCAAAGATTTCTCCTTCCTTTATGTTGAAGCTTATTCCATCCACAGCTCTAACGAACAATTCTTCACGTCTAAATAGTGATGAAAAGAGTCCACGTCTAAGTGGAAACCATTTTACTAGATTTTCAACTTTTACTAACTCACTCAACCCTTTTACACCTCGTGGCAAGCAACTACTCTTTTTTCTCCCACTTTTACGAGTGGTGGTTCTTCTTTTCTACATATATCTTTTGCATATGGGCAACGGGGATGAAATCTACAGCCAGGTGGTGGATTAAGCAGATCCGGAGGAGTTCCTGGTATGGATTTAAGTCTTCTTCTAGTTCCCTTTATACTTGGGGTTGCCGCTAGCAAGCCTTTCGTATATGGGTGTTGGGGGTCTTCATAGACGTCCAGTGTTGGCCCATATTCTACTATCTTTCCAGCATACATTACAGCGATAGAATTACATATTTCTGAAAGTATGGATAAATCGTGGGTAACGAGAATCATAGATAAATTCAAATTCTTCTGTAAATCTTTTATGAGACTTAATATCTGAGCTTGTACTATTACGTCTAGTGCTGACGTTGGTTCATCTGCAATTACAAGTTTTGGGTTGCAGGCTAACGCCATGGCTATCATGACACGTTGTCTCATTCCTCCACTAAACTCGTGAGGATAATCGTTAATTCTTGAAGGATCTAAACCAACAAGTTTAAACAATGTTTTAGCTCTTTCTAACGCTTCCTCTTTACTTACATCCTCATGAAAAATGATTGCTTCAACTATTTGGTCACCTACCTTCATAACGGGATTTAACGCGCTCATTGCAGCTTGAGGTACTAGAGAAATCTTTTTCCAAGCTATTTTCTTCTTAAACAACTTATAACCCATGTTCAGAATATCTTCATTTTCGAATTTAATTTCCCCACTAAGTACCTTTCCATTCGGCGGTAGTAATCGCATAATTGAGAGAGATAAACTAGTTTTTCCACATCCTGATTCACCTGCTAAACCGAGAGATTCGCCTCTATCAATTTTTATACTAACATTATCAACAGCCTTTACCCATCTCTTTCCCTTTACTTCATAATACATTTTAAGGGAGTTCACTTCTAATAGTGGCACTTTCTTCGCCTCCGCTTTTACCTTCTTCTAAGCCTCGGATTCAATATTTCATCTAAACCGTGGCTAACGAACGTAAACGCTACAACCAATAGTATTATGCAAATTCCAGGGGGAATTACATACCACCAAGCACCGCTAATTATAGCTCCGGAAGTGTTTGCATAGTATAGTATTATGCCCCAGCTTATACGAGTTGGATCTCCTAGCCCCAGAAAGCTTAAACCAGCTTCGTACAAAACTGCAGTAGCTATAGAAAGAATCATATTAGTAAAGACGATGGGCAAAACGTTTAACAAGATGCAGTGAAATATTATGTAAAAGTCACTGCCTCCTGCAGCTCTAACCGCTTCAACATACTGTCTTTCTTTGAGAGACAAAACTTGAGACATAACTGTTCTAGCAGTTGTGGGCCATGTTGTTATTCCTATAGCCAAAATTATAGTGTAAATATTTGGGCCAAGTATAGCAGCTAAAACAACCATTAATGCGAGAGAAGGCATCATAATAAATGCATCAGTAACTCGCATTAGTGCATCGCTTAATATATTGCGGTAGTAGCCACAGATTAACCCTACAATTGTACCTATCGAGATATTAATTAGAGCAGCTATCACACCGACTAACAAGGATATTCTAGATCCGTAGATTATCAGAGATAAAATACATCTTCCAAGTTCATCTGTTCCAAAGGGAAATTCTTTTGAGGGCGGAGATAAAGGAGCCCCAACGTATATATCGGACGGGGAATAGGGGGCTATTATTGGTGCAAATACTGCTATAACAATGAAAAATAAACTTATAAGTAGGCCTAATACTCCAATCTTATTTCTTCTAAATTCTGACCATGTTCTTTTCACACGTACAGTAAATCCTGTTTTCCCTTTAAATATTACAAGTCTTTCAGCCTTTTTCTCCATCGAAAGACCTCCCTACTTAGTATCTCACTCTTGGATCCAGGTAAGCATACAGTATGTCAGCGATAAAATTGGCTAATAGCACGGTTATAGAAATTATTAGGAATATTCCCTGTAAAACTGGATAATCCTTGCTAGCAACTGCAAGAAACATTAAACTGCCTATTCCGTGCCAAGAGAACACGGTCTCAGTTACTATTGCTCCTCCCACTATAAGGGCTGCATTTATTGCCACCATTGAAACCAATGGTAATATAGCATTCCTAGCTGCATGCTTAAACATTATTCTTCTTTCTGGAAGCCCTTTAGCTTTAGCTGTGACAATATATTCTTGTGTGAGCGTTTCAAGCATACTGTTTCTCATCATAAGGTAATATCCACCGTATAGAACTAACGTTAAAGTTATCATAGGAGCGATTAAATGGTGCAAATAGTCTGCTATATAATGAAATACATTAACGTGAACTAAACCTCTAGTAACCGTCCCCCCTAAGGGGATTAGATGCAAATAGTAGCCAGCTACGAGTAATATAACTAATCCTAGCCAGAAACTCGGTGTTGAGAAAAACACTATTGAGATAATTAACCCTGCTAAATCTAGTTTAGTTCCTCGCCTCCAAGCTGATACAACTCCAGTAATAAAACCTATCACTACGGAAAGAGCGGTAGCGCTCCCCATCAACACTAAAGTGTTAATCATTCTTTTGCCTAAGATTATTTTGATGACTGGTTCACCTGTAAAGTAAAATGAAACACCTAAATCTCCTCTAATTAATTCTCGGATATATAAAATGTACTGCATCCACAGAGGCTTATCTAACCCGAATTCATGGATTATTCTTTCCCTAGTTTCTTGAGTTATATTTGGATTTCCAATTAATATTGCAGTTGGGTCTCCAGGCATGATACGGAAAAGAAAGAAGTTAAACGTAATCATAATGAAGAATATTATAATGGTTTGTATAGTTCGCCTTACTATAAACTCTTTCATGTCCATGATATAATTCACCTTTTACCAACATTTTTGAAAGTTTGACCAAGGATAACCGCCAACTACTCTCGATTAAACAAAAAAATATGATAAAATGGATGTTAGGCTTTTGCCTTACGCTTAAGTACTATATATGCAGCGCCGCCAGAACATACAGCTGTTATTACTACAGCTACAGCTATCCATACCCAGAATGGTACCGCACTAGGTGCGGGTGTGCCAGGTAGTTCTCTTATATCATCGCCGTCAACATCCAGGTATCCAGCTTTATCCAAAATTTCGTTGGCTTTAGTTAAGTTGTACTCGTATTTTGGTACATTTGGATTGTTCCATTTGCCCCATGCTTGTGGTACGAAGCTGTCAATGGGCGATGCATAACCCAGCATTATGGCATTTACTATGGTTTCCTTGTCTACTGCATACGCTAAAGCCTTTCTGAGATTTATATCATTAAATGGTGCCCTCCGTAAGTTTGGAATGAAGTACCTGAAGTTTAATCCTGGTGAAACTCCCACCACTATGTTTGGATCTTCGATAAGTGTCTTAATGGATTCAAGCGGTATGTATCTATACATTAGATCTACTTCACCGGATCGTAGCGCTAATACTTCAGCTGATCCAGTTTCGTAGACGGTCCATAAGACTCTGTCAAGATGTGGTTTTCCTGCCTGCCAGTAATTTGGATTCTTCTCTAGCTCAATGTATTCTCCTTTCTCCCATTTAACCCATTTAAATGGACCAGTTCCGATCATTGGAGGATTGGTGGTATTCCATGGGACATCTTTCCAGAGATGTTTCGGTAATATTTCGAAAGTGGCAAATGTGGTTAATGTCCACGCATATGGTTGTTTCATGTAGACTCTAACAGTATAGTTGTCGACGGCTTCTGCTCTGTCTATGAGTTCAAAGTACGAGTACCAAGTTGGAGGTTTATTTTCCAACACAGTTTCTATGGTGAATACTACGTCATCAGCAGTAAATGGAACTCCATCTTGCCATGTTACGTTGTTTCGTAGATGAAATGTCCATACAGTTCCATTTTCACTGACCTCCCAGCTTTCAGCTAACCATGGAACTACTGTTAAGTTAGCGTCAAAGGCAACTAGTGTTTCAAAAACCATGTGCTCAATGTATGCTTCTAAAGACAAAGTTCTAAGCAGCGGATTGTTTGTTTTGATATCTCCCAGCATGCCGATTTTCATTTCACCGCCTTCTCCACTGGTTCTTCGCATGTTGATGTATGACCATATGTTAACAGCTCCGTCACCTGGTATACCTATTATTCCTGTGAATTTGTTGCTGTAAGCAAATACTACGTCCTCTGTGAAGATGGGGATGCTATAAACGTTCTCAGCTATTCTCTCCTGTATTTGCCAGATAATATTCTTTAGTTCTTCTTGGTCAACAGTTACTTGCGATTGATCCAAAAGAGCATCTAGTTCGGAGTCATTAACTCCTGCTACGTTAAAACCACCTTCAGCGTATTTTGAATGAAATAGCAATGGAAGGTAACTAGGTGTTGGCTCCATCAACATTCCACACATAGCTATGTCGAAATCGTGAGTGTCCATCATAGCAGATACCCAAGCACCAGTTTCCATCGCTTTCACGTTTATTTTAATCCCTATGTCTTCACATGAACGCTTAAAGATCTCACATACTCTTATCCAATACCCAAGTTCACCAGGTGCTATTAAATCGAAAGACAGCTCTCCTCCTTGAGCCACGGTTAATGTCTCCGGCATAACTACCATCGATGTGGCAATTAAGATCGCGACTAGCAATATTGTGCCAATTTCGGTTTTCTTCATCTTTCTCCCCTACAGCACACCTTAATTTTGTTTTTATAGGCCAATTCCCACCTTAGGAATTTTGCCTTAAAGTTATTAGAACGTTTTCAAAAATTTTATGGTTAAAATACTTTAACCAGAGGATGATATATTGAAAAAATGGAATTTTAAGTTTAAAAATCTGGAATGGTCTTATTTGATGCTTAATTAAATGTTTTCCTCAAAAAATTTCATTACTCTGTTAAATGCGTCTAGCCACGTTTCTGCTTTCTCGAATGCATGTTTTTCTTCGGGATAATACATAACTTCAAAATGTTTACCTTCTTTAACTAAGGCTTTAATTAATTCGTCTAATTGTTTAAATGTTACAGCTTCGTCGGCGGTCCCATGTAAGTTTAAAAGTGGGGCTTTTATATTCTTAATAAAGTTTATAGCAGACGCTTCCATGTATAAACTTTTATTTTTGCTGGTGTTTCCTCCCAATTTTGCCCTGAAAAATGCTGCAGCAAGAACATAGTTTTCTTCAGCCCATTTCATCCAAGATTCAAAATCTGTGACACCTGCGATATTTACACCTGCTTTAAATACGTCGGGATATTTCGTTAGAACTTGAAGAGTTAAATAACCACCATAACTTATTCCCCAGACCCCAATTCTTTCTTTATCAACAAATCCTAATGATTTAAGATAATCAACAGCCTTAACAACGTCAATAACGTCTGAAACACCCATTTCCCGATATATGCCCTGCATAAACTCTCTTCCGTATCCAATGCTCCCCCTATAATCTATAAACAGAACAACATATCCCTTATGAACGAGAAGTTGATGAAAAGAGTAAAATAAAGAGTATATCTGCATGGGATGCCACCCATTTCTCACCATTTGCCTTATGGGGCCTCCATGTAACCATACAATTGCAGGATACTTCTTTCCCTTTTCCAAATTTGGAGGAACGAATAAACATGCATAGATCTTCCAGTTCTTAGCACCGCTATATGTAACTATCTTAGGCGCAACTATTTTCTCCTTAGTGAGGGTTTTTGGCATTGAATTTGTAAGTTTTTCAACATCTCTAGTTTTAGTGTCAAACATCCAAATGTCTGGGGCCTCATATGGATCAGAATGTAGAAAAACTATTTTCTCACCGTCCGGTGACACTTTAGGGAAAACACTAGTACCATCAAGCGGTATAAGCATTTCAAGATCTGAGCCATCCGGTTTAACACTCCATATATGTCTCTCTGTCAGGTTTTTCCTACTTGAAGAAAAAACAATTAAATCGTCATTAGGTGTCCAGACAGGTGAATCTCCTTCACAACCGATATCTTCACATTCGCCCCTAGTTAATTGAACCAATTCTCCATTTTCAAGGTCTTTTAACCATAAATGCGTCCAACCATCAACTAACAGAACAAAAATAACCTTGTTACCCTTATTGGATACAATAGGCGGAACTTCAAAAAGTAATCCTCTTTCATCTTTTTCCGTTAATATTTCCTCTACAACATTTTCCTCAATATCCGCAAGCAAGTATCTTCTCGATATATAATTAAAGTCGGCTAAACTGTACAATACTTTTTTTCCATTTGGCATCCAAATTAAACTTTCACATAAACCATCTTCACTTTCCCATATAATTTCGCCATCTTTAATTGAAAAAATCTTCCATCCACTTTTACCTTTCTCACCCACTTTAAACGCTATTTTCCCACCATCCTTAGACCACTTAAAATCCTCCACGTTCCCACTTTTTGTTAATTGAGTATTGGTATGCGAATCGAAAGAATACAACCAGATATCATTATCCATTATATACGCTAATTCGTTAGAGACAGGTGACCACCTAGGATTCCTACATTTCTTACTTGAAACTACTAAGGAGACTGGTTTTCCGATGTTTACATCCACATAGTAAATGTCTTCATCTTTTTGGTAAGCTATAAGCTTACTTTCCTTATTCCAACTATAGGTTCTCACATTTCCATCAGAAACTGTTAGCTGTTTTATTTCCTTGCTATCCATGGGAATAAGATAGAGATCCCTTATCCCTCTAAAATACCAGACAAAAGAAAGAAATCTTCCATCTGGTGACCACTCGAAATCCGACGGGTATCTTATATCCAATACTTCTCTAAGAGATATGTTCATCGCTATTCCTCCCGATAATAAACACTAAAACCAAATCTACTAATAATTAATACATTCAAATATTCACCTTACTACGTGAACTATTACAGTACCCTTTGTTAAATTTAAAAATAAAGATTTTTCTACACCCACCTAAATGTATAAATGTATAAACTTACCAATAAAAGTTAAAACCACATCTACTTCACTTCCTCGACTAAAACTAGATAGGTATGGTGACGGAGGGAAAATATTTGCAAATAAAAGAAATCTATGTTTATTCTTCGAAAATACCATTTAGACAGTCAGCAGCTATATCCTCCTGGGAATACCCTTACACTGAAAGTGTAATTGTGGAGATCCGAACAGATGAAAATATAACTGGCTACGGTGAAGCTGTAACAGACCCTGTATTCACTGGTGAAACATTTGATAGCATAGTTGGAGTAATAAAAAACTATCTAGGGCCTGCAATCCTTGGATCAGATCCCTTCACAATAGAAGAAATCCATGAGAAAATGGATCAAGCCATAGTTAAAAATACTGCTGCTAAAACAGCAATAGACACAGCATGTTTCGACATAATTGGGAAAGCAACTAAACGACCAGTTTACAAAATATTAGGAGGAAAGTTTAACAGCGAAATTTTCGAAGTTCCAGAAATAGTTTTCGGACCCTTACCGGATATCGAAAAACACTGTAGGGAAGCTGTTGAAAGAGGAATAAAGTGTTTAAAAGTCAAGGTTGGCGAAAGCTTGGAGAAAGACGTGGAAAAAATCAAGTTAATTAGAGAAGTTGTTGGAGACGATGTAGAAATAAGACTTGACGCAAACCAAGGGTGGAAAAACTATTGGACAGCACTAAAAATAATTAAAAAACTTGAAAAATATGATATCGCGTTAATAGAGCAACCTTTGCCAGAACATGATCTGCAAGGAACTGCGAGACTGAGAAGAATGATAGATATACCTATAATGTTAGATGAAAGCATACATTCCATCTATGATGTTTTAACAGCTGTTAAATTTGAAGCATGTGACATGGTTAGCGTAAAAACGATGAAGGCTGGAGGGCTTCTAAAAATAAAAGAAATAACAAAAACATGTCAAGCCCTTGGAATACCTTGCCACATGGGGACCTCATGGGAAAGTGAAGTTGGATGGGCAGCAAACCTTCATCTAATCACAGGATTATCCGGAATCAAGCTATGGGACGCATATTCGCCAACAGAAATATACTGGGGCTATAACGAAAGCATAGCTACTCCTATCAAAAGTTATCTTAAAAATGGAATACGCATGGTTCAAGTACCAGAAGAACCCGGACTGGGCATAACAATAAACTTCGATATACTAAACAAATACTTAGTGTCTAAGCCATTGCATTTAGAACAGAAAAATTAGTTTGTAAACGCATCGCGATAGCGGGCAGATGACACGTTGTTACAGTTATTCTTGTTCAAACTCGCTTTGAAGTATGCCCATAAATATTGTGTCGTGCCATTTTCCGTTTCTCCAAAAAGCTTCCCTCAAAATCCCTTCTTTTTTGAAACCCACTTTCTCGTAGCACCTCATAGCTCTTTTATTGAAATCGTATACCCTTAAATATATTTTATGAAGATTTAATTCATGGAACGCGTATTTTAAAAGTGTTTTTATAGCATCAGCTCCGTAACCTTTTCCCCAGTAATCCTTTTTCCATATTGCGATTCCAAGTTCAGCGTTTCTATTTTTCCAATCAATTCTATGTAAACCAATGGTGCCTATAAGCTGTCCACTTTCTCTGTCATCGATTGCAAAAATAAAGTCAGTGCCACTTTTCCTCTTCTCCCAGCTACTTTTCACAAATTCTTCTTCCTCAACTTCCGAAATAGGGTAAAACATGTTTAAATATTGTCTAACTTCCCAATCATTAACATACTTGTGAAGTTCCTTCGCATCTCTCAATTCTAAACCTCTTAAAACAACTTTTTCACCTACAAGCATTCTTTAACCCTCAACAAGCTTCTCAACTATTTTATTAATGACATTTATAATTATAAATACATTAAGAAATTTTGTGGCTTCAGCTTTTAAGTATAATTTAATTTCAATCTCTACAATTTTATGATGAATAAGATAGATAGTAGGATGGTAAATAGTAATTGTTGTGAACCTAGAAGCTGACAAATACTTTGAAAAACTAATAAAACGTTTCTAACAAAAATACGGGAAATATTACGATTTAATAAAAGATGGGTTTAAATGAGTTCTTATAGTTCTACTTCCTTGTACCACTTTTTCTTAGTTCCTTTCTTTGATCTCTTTATCCATTTTTCAGTTTTAGGTTCTTCTTCAATGTACTTTAATAGTAAATCTATTTTAGAAATTATTGTTTGCTTATCTTCCTCGCTTAGTTGACCGTAGTTTTTAACATCTTCTTTCACTCTCTTAAGGTTAGTTGTTGCCGTGTACCAGAACCCCCAGTCATCTGCAAGCAGCTTTGCGATGTATTTCGCGTTTATAATTTCGGGGTCATCTTCTTCATCTATCTGTAGGTCCCTAAGCAGAACAATAACATCTTTTGCGTCATCTTCGCTAAATTTAACTCTTTGAAGCTTTATCAACAGTAGATCGGTCGGGGAAAGCGTTAGAGGATGTATATTAATTCTATCCTTGAAAGGTACTTTATGATTTAAGTCAATTGCATCATAGAAAACATCTATATCCATAGTTTCTCCTCGAAATATGTGACGATTCTCTATACCACCAAACCATTGAGAAAGCCGCTGTATATACATGTCAAATTCCCATCCTTTTGATTCAAGGAATTTTCTAACTTCTTTCTCTTGTTCGGACAGGGCCGCAAAGGAGGGTGCAAAATCTGCATGCGCAAAATATGGGCCTTTGATTCCCCTAAGTTCTTTATAAAGCTCTGCGGTTTCTGACGATAAGTGTATTCTAATGGCGGCTCCACCAATAAGTCTTAACTCGATTCCTTCCTTCTTAGCTTCTTCAACCAAGTTAACACCAATATCTATGGGCCATTCCCAACGTTTTTCAACAACTTCTTCTACCTTCTTCTTTTCCTCCACAGGTTTTGTCACTTTAATAGGTTCTACTTCTACTGGTTTTGTTACCTCAACAGTTTCAACTATTTCTGCTGGTTTTGTCTCTACTGTTTTTTCTGGTATAGATGGTGGAGTTGGGCCTGGTGGTGGGGAAGGTGGAGCAGGAACCTTTATTTCCTTCACCATTTTTTCCATTGCCTTAAAGTCTTCTCTAAGTTTTTCTTCTAAGCGCTTGGCAGATAATATAATGATTCCTTCCTTTTCATAGCTATTTAGAGCAACTGCAAGTCTATCTGTCATCTTATAAATCAATAGATTTGTTTTACTCAGCTTTTTGATCTGGTAGTCTCCAACATCCCATATTGTCATTGCAGCTTTAGCTAATCGTTTGGCAATTTCTTCAGCTTCTGGTGAAAGTGAAGAGTAAATAAGTTGGCCATCGGCATCTATTATTGCCAATTCAGCTTTTATTGGCAACGAATTCGCAATTTTAGCACCAATCTCTTTAATATCGGACATAAATTACACCACCATTTCCAGAAATACTTATACATGCTTGTCATGATATATTGTAGTATTACATTGTATAACAACTATACCTCTATGCTGGAACTTGAATTTTAGTTTTTTGCATACTATGTAAAACACTTTTATCTTAATCTTAAACAAAAATCAAACGCTTAGAAGTGGCAATAGATCTTTGTACAAGGCAATGATACTGGTTTTAACCCACTATAATATTTGTTAAGATCACCTAAGTTATTTTTAAACCAGTTGTTAAAGATATCTTTGTTTCTTTATTTTTAAACCTGGGAGTGGCCAGTATTTAGTTTTTGAAAAATAATGTTTAAAAACGTAAACAAGAAGATACAAGCATTATGATACCAAATTAATTATATTATACTTAAACTCGTTACTATGTTCAGAGGCAAAATAGTGTAGTCAAAGCATGAAATTCCAGAAAATTTGAAAGTGGTGACAAGCAAGTTGCATTCAAACTTCGTAGTTATGCTTCGCCTACTCATACCAAATACTTGATAATATTTACTTCTTGCGGAGGTATCGCTATGGTTAGTTGGGATGAAATTAAAGAATTCTTCAGTAGCTTCGGTAAAGATTTCATGGATCTCCTAAAAGTTGGGGCAACTTGGGAATATCGTATTTTAGATAGACCAGACCTTGTATGGCATATCGTTAAGGGCGAAGATGGTTTACCAAAGGTGGTAGAGGGATCAGCAGAGAAACCAGATGCAATACTCTTTTACAATGAAAAAACATTAGAGTGGATTATCAAAAATACAGCTAGAGACGAAAACGGCAGGCCTATTGCAGAGGACTTTTACAAGAAGTGGAAAGAAATTCACGATCACCCTAGACCAGGCTTTGACACATATTGGGAGTTAAAAATAAGCCTTGGAAGGCTTAAAAGAAAAGGATACATGGATTTTGCTAAAAAATACGGGCTACTAACAGAATAAGGTGTAGAGACATGGATGAACTACCAATAATTGAAAGAAAATACTATGAAAGTAGCAAGAAACCTGAGAAAGAGATGTTTATTGGAGGAAAATTCATTTATGGTGAAAGTGGGAAATCACTTCAAATAGTTAACCCCTATAACGGTGAAATAGCTGGATCAGTTCCATCAGCTACAACCAAAGAACTGAAACTCGCAGTAGAAGCCGCAAAGAAAGCAGCAGAAAACACGAAAAACATGCCTTTGGTTGAACGACAACAATTACTTAACGCTGTCTCAAAGGAAATTGAGAAAAGAATAGATGAAATAGCTAAAACAATAACATTAGAAACTGGAAAACCGATTGAACAAGCATTTATTGAAGCTGTGTATGGTGCAGCAACTTTTCAAATAATGGCGGCTTCTCTAAGCGAATTAAAGGGAACTCTTGTTGAAAGCATAGTGGACCCCTATAGGAAATTTGCGTTAGAGATCTGGGAGCCCATGGGCGTCGTAGCTATAATAACGCCTAACAACTTTCCGTTCCTTTTGCCTTGTTACATAGTTAGTGCGGCTATTGCAGCTGGAAACGCAGTTATACTAAAACCCGCGAGTGATGCGCCTCTAAGCGCTATTTACCTCGCTGAATGCTTTGCAAGCGCCAGCGCAGCTCTTCCAGTTTCGGAAAGAACACCGATGCCAGAAACAACATTAAAAATCGCCAGATTTCCTGGAGGGGCTCTAAACGTTGTAACCGGAATAGGTTTAGGGGAAAAACTTGCAACACATCCAGATGTAGATGTTGTTTCCATTACCGGAGCAATTGAAACTGGTATGAAAGTTTACGAGGCAGTAGGTAAAAGCATAACGTCTAGCAAAGTTCCAAAACACATTTTGCTTGAACTTGGCGGCTGTGATCCTGCAATAGTTTTTGCAGATGCAAGTCTCGAAGAAGCTGTTAACAAACTTGCTTACGGTGCTTTTTGTTGGAATGGTGAAGTTGCTTTAAGCACTCAAAGAATATACGTTGAAAAGGAAATTTACGAAGAGTTCTTGGACAAGTTCATGAAGTTAGCTAAGGAAATTAAGTGGGGAGATCCGTTAGACGATGAGACGGAAATAGGGCCGCTCATAAATAAAGAAACATTAGACAAAAATCTTAAAACAATAGAAGATGCCAAGTCAAAAGGAGCGGAGATTGTGGGTGGGGTAAATCACGGAATGATACTTGAACCAACAGTAATTTACCCTATGAAACCTGAAATGCTCGTTAGCTACGAAGAATCTTTTGGTCCAGTAGTAGGCATTGCACCGTTTACAGATGAAAAAGATGCTTTAAGAGAAGCAAATAAAACAAAATATGGACTAATGGCTGCAATCTTCACGGAAAACCTCAGGAAAGCATTTGATATCATTAAGAAACTTGAATCTGGAACTGTAATAGTTAATGATAGCACAGAATGGTTTGAACCGCACATAGCTTTCGGAGGATATAAGTGGAGCGGGACAAAAGGACGTGAAGGAGGAATACATGCCATAAAAGAGTTCTCAAAAATAAAAACCATAGTAATAGACTACAAAAGATAAGATAATGACATGATACATGCATGTAAGCTATTCAGAGGCATCTGTACTCTCTTTTCCCACTATTTTTTGGTAAATACTTTGAGATAAATTGGCTATGTCCCTGAAAAGTAGATCAAAACATTTGCTGAAAACATCTCCAAATTGTTTCAATGCACGCAGACCTTTTTCAGTAATTCTGTAAAGTTTTCTCCTTCTCTTACCTCGTTGTTCCCATTCACCTGTAATCAGACCTACTTCTTCCATTTGGTAAAGCATCGGGTAAACCGTGCCAGGACTAAATCTCTGCCCGGTCATTTCAGCTAGTTGGTTCAGTATTTCGTAGCCATGCATAGCTCTTCTTAATAAAAACCATAAAATTAAGGGTTTTGCTAACCCTCTAACAATGATTTTAAGTACTTCGCTTTCCATAAGCGAGACCGCTCCTTGCACCCAAACCTATTGGTGTTACCTCATATTTATATTTTTCATATTTGAGCTGTTCCCAGAAAATTTTATTGTTTATACATCCGGGGTCTGGTGCAAGGTAGTCTCCAAAATATCCGTAGGCTCTCGCCCTACAGCCGCCGCAAACATATTTGAATTCACATTCACCGCAATGTCCCTTTAATTTGTCTCTGTTTCTCAAATCCCAAAACACTGGATTATTGTCCCAAACATCCTCAAAGTCGTCTTCTCTGATATTGCCAACTGGTAATGGGAAAAATACACATGGCGTAATTGTTCCATCTGGATCTAAAGCACAGTAGAACCGTCCCGCACCGCAGCCACCAATGAACTCACTTAAATTTATAAGTTGACCATGTAAGCGAGGATTGTAGAAGTGTGTTGGAACAACGATTTCATCGCCCTTTCCGTATTCTCTTTCCATTTGCAATGCAACTCTTGCAAACTGTGGAGCGGTGCTAAGCACCTGCATTTTTCTTCCTTCTCTCAATCTTTCCCATAGAAATCTTAAAATCTTTTCTCTTTCTTCTGGTGTAAGATCATTTTCGATTATGAATCGTCCTCTGCCGGTTGGAACAAAGTTATACATCATCCACCAATCTACACCGAGTTTCTCGCAAAGATCAATGATTTCTGGGATTTCCTTATAGTTAAATTTTGTCGCAGTTGTTGAGACTTCGACGAAGACACCTTCCTCAACACAGTTTTTTATACCTCTAATAGTTTTCTCAAATACTCCCGGTATACCACGGAAATTGTCGTGGGTTTCAGGGCTTGCGCCGTCCAAACTAATTTGAACATATCCTATTCCTATTTCCTTAAGTTTTCTTGCAACGTCTTTAGTGATTAGCGTTCCATTTGTTGCAACCGCGGTAAATATTCCATACTCATGAGCCAACTTAGCCACATCGTAAAAGTCCCTTCTCATCAGAGGCTCTCCACCGGAAAAAGCAATGATGTTTACACCAGCATCTGCAAATTTCTTCACAGCATCTTTAGCTTCTTCGGTTGTAAGTTCGTTTGGATGAGGCTTTCCAGCTGAAGCATAGCAATGCTTACATCTAAGGTTACATAAATATGTATAGTTCCAAACAACTAGAAACGGTGCGCCAGGTACGAATGGTTTATGTACTCCAAACTTCGCTATACCACGAATAACGTTAACAAGCCCTCTTCGCCAATAAACATCCTTAAATTTCTCTTTAAGATCTTCTTCACCCACACCGAAAGCAGCTCCACCCTTTTTTACCACCCACTTTACGATGGGGGCAACTATATGTGTACAAACCCAACAAGCATTAGTTCTATCACCAACATAAAGTTCTAAAGCAACCTCAAGTCGATTTTTATTATCTTTTTTACAGAAACCAGAAAACTGTTTTAAAATAAATCTTAAAGGTTTTCTATCAATTGTATATTTTAATATTTCAATAGTTTTAGCGGTCGATGCTTTTCCAACCACTAAGAACACCCTCCTCAATTTTTAAATATTTTTTACTTCTAGATGCTTCTTCCATTTTTTCATAAATAATTTTTCTAACTCTTTTATTTGCTTTCTTAACAACAAAATTTACAAAACGCATTATAAAAGCCCTTGCAATCCATCTCATTCGATGCAAATACTCTCGGGCAAGTTCAACTAGCCAGCGAATATCATGATCCCAGCAGGCTAACATCAGTTCCCAGTGGTACTCATTCATATTTTGAACGCCAAACCCTCTCTCGTTTTTTAAGGCTCCTAAAGGAACGAAAAATAACGGCACTATTAAGCTCTTATAATCTTTAAGTCTGTCTAAAAGCTCAATGGTTTTTATAACATCGTCTTCTGTTTCTCCTGGTAACCCCATTATTAGAGTAGCGCATGGAACCCAGTTACTGTCTTTGCATATTCCAAAGGCCTGTTCAACAACATCAGGCCATTCATCGGGTTTAAATGGTAAAACTTTACCACGCATATGTATGCTCATTATTCTAGGGCTCCCACTCTCAATTCCGGTTTGACCTGCAATCCAAGGTTTATCTTTTGTGCCAACACCAACTATGGTGGACAACTCCTCTAGTAAAGTTGGTTCCGAAGCAACGGATGAAAGAGCAAAATGACTTGGACCCACGCCAATAACTCCATCCATTTTCATTATAGATTCCCAAAGCTCAACGACAGCTTGACGATTAACTTTAATTCCATGTGCCTTGTACCGTAAAATATCTTCAGCATGCAAATTTATCCATCTAGGGCCATCTCTAAGATTTACCTCGACTTCCTTCAAAATGTGCTCCAAAGGTCTGGAACGCAGCCTTCTAAGAGTTGGAAGACAGAACTTACAGCCACGACCACAGCCTCTAGCAACTTCAACCAAAGAACCAACAGTAGGGTTTCTGATAAGAGGCATTTTATCTACTTCAACAACATCTCCATAAACGACTTCAGGAACATCCTCACCTCTAATAATCTTCTCAAACAACGGTGGAACAACATTTTCCCCTTCACCAATAACAACAACATCTATGCCAAGTTCACGGCGAGGTTCAGGGTCTTCAAGCTGCCAAGCTCCAGGACCACCTACAACTATTTTTGCACCCCACTTCCTAAGGTAAGGATCGGTTACCAGTTCTCTAAACTTCCATGCTATGTAAGATTCTCCGCGAACAAGTCCGAGAGGCCCTGTAAAAGTAGTTGAGGCAGGCCCTTTACCAAGGGGGTCATTGGACGATATTCCAATAATTTTCGTGTTTGGTCCTACAAATTTTCTTATCTTATCTGGAACCACTACTACAACATCATTTTCATCGAATCCATAATCTAGGAGGGCAGCTTCTATTTTACGTAAACCGTAAGGAGCAACCTTGGCTATACCGCCATTATAAGTTGGTACGGGTGGACAAACAAATTTGAAGTAGAGAAATGGGTTAAAAAGGTTCTTAGGACCGCATGCAGTGAAACCTAGGAAAAGTGCGTTGTTGTAGTTGCTCATTAAACATCTCTCGGCAGTTAGAACTATTTTGTAACCATCTCTCATCTCCGATCCCCTACCACTTCATCTATAAGAATATATTACATATGTAAATATTTTAATTTTCGAATATTACGAAAATCAATATAAACTTTTCGTTTAAAAAATGCAAAAATATGCTTTAGATATGAATTTGTGGAGTTTGAACCTCTTCATAGACATTAAGAATATCAAAAATTAGTTTCTTCCAGTCATAGCATTCTTCTACTTTCTTTCTAGCTTTCCTGCCCATTTCAAATCTTTCCCTATCGTCAGAAAAAAGCCTAATTATCGCATTGCTCAATTCCTTCACATCATGTGGTTCGATTAGAAGACCGTTAACTTCATGATCAATAATTTCAGGTATACCACCGACTCTGGTAGCAATCACAGGCCTTCCAGATGCCATAGCCTCAAGGATAACTATTCCAAAAGCTTCTGCAAAAATAGAAGGACAAACAAAAACATCTGATGCAGCATAAAACTTGGCTAGAATCTCACCGGAAATGCAGCCCAGAAATTTTACATTCTCTGTTATCTTATTTGCCTTAACCTTATGCTTCAAATATTCCTTGAGAAACCCCTTACCAGCAATCAATAGCTTTGCATCTGGAATTTCTTTAACAACGTGTTTGAAAGCATCTATTAAAATGTGAACCCCTTTTCTAATGCTGAATCTTCCAACAAAGAGGGCTATTGGTGCATCTGGAGGAAGATCCAATTCCTCGCGAAGTTTTTTGCCATTTGGGGCGTAAATAAATTGTTCAAGGTCTATTCCATTCGGTATTACTTCTATTTTCTCTGGGTGGGAGACTATATGTGACATGAACTGCTTAACAGCCTCACTAACGGCAATAATTTTATCTGCTTTATCAAACGCCCTCTTGACTGGGTAAAGAACCGGTTTCAAAGTCTTCCAAACTATGCCGTACTGATATCCCATGCCTAAAGAATGCGCGGTCAAAACTGTGGGAAACCCGTATTTTGATGCTAACGAGATGGAATAAAGGGAAATTGGAGTAAAAGCGTGATGACCATGGATAATGTCAAACTTTTCCTCTAAAATGACTTTTTTGACCTGCTTTAAATTTAAAGGTGATAAGATTTGAATCCCAGGAATGGTGGAAGCATTTAATCTGATAACATTCCCATCCTCATCCTTGTAATTTTCATCAAAATTCCTAACTGTAATTATTTGAACCTCATGGCCAAGTTTGGACAGATATTTTGCCAATCCCTTAATATGTGTAGCAATACCGCCAATTTTAGGGTAATACCAGTCGCTACATAACGCAATTTTCATATAACAGTCACCCATAGTCTAAGATAAAATATCCCTGTTTACTTTAAGCAAACTTAAAATTTAAGTAATAGCAACTACTATAGTAGTTATACCTATTATTACATAATCCAAATACTTTAATCTTACGTAACCCATCCTTAAAATTTATCACAAAATTGCGCTGCAGTTAAATGCCACCCTTTAAATGGAGGAATAATGTTGCTAAAAATACCAAAAGCATATTTGCAAAATTTATCGAAAATAAAATTTTATTTTAGCAATTTCAGAATTACAGACTGGAGAGCATATTTAGGCCTATCACTACTACCTTTCCTAAGAAAATTCCCCGAAATATTCATAAATATAGCGCTAGCTAAATCTTTTCTCATTAATTTAACAACGATGACATGCTTTTTGGCTTTCGCTTTCGGAATAAACAACTGCTTCGATATCGAAACGGACATTGCCGAAGGGAATGCCAACAAGAATCCTATAGCAATCGGAAAAATATCGTTTAAAAATGCTCTAATTGTAGTACTCATGATAGCAGTCCTTGGTTCAACTATACTTGCGTTTTATACTCTTGCTTGGGAAGTAATCTTCATTTATTTGCTACTACTTTTTTTGGGAGGTTTTTACTCTGCCCCACCTCTTAGATTCAAAACGCGACCATTTCTAGACATCATAAGTCACGGCTTCTTCCTTGGATCACTCCTTTACATATATGGGTGTCTTATCCAAGGAAACGATGTAATGACAGCCGTTAGGGATCCGCTGGTTCCTCTAATTTTTATCTATAGTATTATCTTAAATTTGCGAAACCACTGGGAGGACTATGACTTTGACTTAAAGGCTAATATTAACACTACAGCAACATATCTAGGCTATGAAAAAACTCAGAAAGCGATAATATTTCTCACACAAATACATTGGGTAATAATGGTAACGTTTTGTTCGATTATTAGTTTTCAAATTTTTGTAGCAACCTTAATGTTGCTTTTCGCAGCTAATGCTCTGCTCATTTTTAGACTCATTAAACTTGAAAAATGGCTTAGGATTGTGGACATGTTCACAATAGTGTCCTATATCTTATTGTCTCTTCACTAAATAAACTCAAAATAGTGTTATTAATAATTGTTAGAGCGTTCAGAACAGAACTATTAATATAGTAGTTTGAAGTCCTATTTTATTTGATAATTTAATGATGGGGAGATATTAATGGGTGCTGGTGCAGAAAAAGGATGCTTTGCGGATTTAGTTTTAATAAACGGAGAAATAATTACATTAGATGATGAGAATACAATTCATGAAGGAGTAGCTGTGAAAAACGGGAAAATAATAGAGGTTGGAAGTAACAGTGAAGTAAAATACTGGATAGGAAACAAAACCCGTGTAATTGACTTAAACGGTAAAACAGTTGTCCCAGGTTTCATTGATTCCCACACACATTTTATAGATATGGGCTTAAAATTCACTTACATCGATTTTTATGACACTAAATCTCTTAAAGACGCGTTAGAACTTATTAAAAAAGAAGCAGAGAAAAAGAGTGACGATGAATGGGTCATAGGCTCAAATTGGGATGAAAGTAAATGGGTGGAGAACAGATATCCAACGAGATGGGATCTAGATAAAGCGACACCTAACAAACCCGTTTATATTGTTAGAATCTGCGGTCACATGGCGGTCACAAATACGTTAGGCTTAAAATTATTAAATGTTCCAAAAGACACAAGAGGCTTTGAAATAGATGAGAAAACAGGAGAACCTACTGGTATATTAAAGGAAGATGCTTTGGAATATGCTGAAAGAGTTCTAAAACCTTCCGTAAATGAATGTCTTAAAGGAGTTAAGCTAGCCGTTGATCATTCTCTAAAGTGCGGTGTAACTTCTGTTCAAGACACCGTTATGTCCAACCACTTCTCAGCTTATCAAATAGCTATGTTAGAAAATCAGCTTAAAGTAAGAATATACACTTTTCCTTGGTACACTAACCTTGAGTACCTCACTGCCTTAGGTTTAAGAGGTAGGTTTGGAAACAATTGGCTTAAAATTGGTGGAATAAAACTTATGGTTGATGGGTCCATAGGTGCAAGAACAGCTGCTTTAATGGAACCTTACAACGATGATCCTTCAAACAAAGGAATGATTTTAATCGAAGAAGATGATTTAGCGGAAATAATTAAGAAAGCAAATGAAAACGGACTCCAAGTTGCTGCTCACGCCATAGGAGACAGAGCAATCGAAACTCTATTAAATGCTTTTGAAAAAGCATCCAAAGGGATTAACATTAAAAATAGAAGACATAGAATTGAACATCTTGAACTTCCAACCGAGGATCAAATCAATAGAATGAGAAAACTGGGTTTAATTGCTTCTATGCAGCCAAACTTCGTTGCCGAGTGGGGTATGCCTAACGGAATGTATGAACAAAGATTCGGAAAGGAAAGATGGCGTAGAAATAATCCGTTCAAATTAGTATTAGAGAAAGGCGTAGTTTTAGCTTTTGGAAGCGACTGCATGCCTTTTGGCCCAATATATGGTATTTGGAGCGCTGTAAATCATCCCGTTGAGGAAAGTAGGCTCAATGTTGAGGAGGCTTTAAGAGCGTATACCAAGGGTAGCGCTTATGCAGCCTTTGAGGAAGAAATTAAGGGATCCATTGAAATAGGAAAGCTAGCAGACATGACAGTCTTAACAAAGAACCCATTCAAGATATCACCGAAAAACATTAGAGATATACGTATTTTTATGACGATAGTCGACAGCAAATTGCTTTATAAAGCATAAACGTGAAAATGACTACAAAGAGTTTGTTGTAATGTGTATTACCATTAATACTAAATCTTTATTAGTTTAGAATAACACCAAATATAAAGGGTGTTATCCTTGCCAAGAGTAGAGGAAGTTGTAAAATCCATTCTGGTAAACGTTAAAAATCTTTTATCTGACGCCTACGAGTGGGCAAGCCAATATGAAAACTTATCAAGCTCAGAAGAGATTCTCAATAATTTAGAAGAGATACAAACCATAATTGGCAAGTTATTCGCTGAATTTTCACCTAAAGTTGAGGAAGAAGAAAAATCACCTGAAATAGTAACATTACAACCGCAACAACCAGAGTTGCAGCAACAACAGCCATTGCAGCAAGCAACGGAAGAAATATCAGAAACAGTGAAGGTT